>CAZVNC010000705.1:0-1502 GCA_964628305.1 uncultured Ideonella sp. | reverse complement strand
TGCACTTCGTTCGCGAATGGTGGTTCGTCGCGTTCGCGCTCGCGCTGCTCGCGGCCGGGCTCTTCATCGAGCGCTTCTTCTGCCGCTACCTGTGCCCGCTCGGCGCCGGGCTCGCGATCCCGGGGCGGATGCGAATGTTCGACTGGCTCAAGCGCTACCGAGAATGCGGCAACCCGTGCCAGCGCTGCGCCCGCGAGTGCCCGGTCGATGCGATCCACCCGGAGGGCCACATCAACCCGAACGAGTGCATCTCGTGCCTGCATTGCCAGGTCCTCTACCACCACGACTACAAGTGCCCGGTGCGCGTGCAGCGCCGGCTCAAGCGCGAGAAGCGCGCCGCGATGGCGCCGTCAGCCGGCACCGCGCAGCGCCCGGTGATCAACATCGTTCCGGCCGATCCCGCCTGACGGCGCGGCCAATTTCCCACCCCAACCCGCAAGGAGCAGCGAGATGAACGACAAGACCGATCCAACCCGACCCGAAGATCCGGCCCGCCGCGCGATGCTCGGGACGAGCGCGAAAGCGGTTGCGCTCGCCGCGGGCGGCGGCTTCCTCGCCGGCTGCGGGCCGAATGCGCAGCAGCAGACGGCCTCCGCGGCGTCCGCCGCGTCCGGCCCGGCTTCGGCGGCCCCAGTGCCCGGGGCGTCGAACGCCGCGGTGTCGGCGGCGGTCGCGAAGACGCACGTCGGCCCGGGCGAACTCGACGAGTACTACGTCTTCTTCTCCAGCGGCCAGTCGGGCGAACTGCGCATCGTCGGCCTGCCCTCGATGCGCGAGCTGATGCGGGTGCCGGTGTTCAACCGCTGCAGCGCGACCGGCTGGGGCCAGACCAACGAGAGCCTGAAGGTCCTGACCGAAGGGCTGACGCCGGAGACGAAGAAGTTCCTGCAGACGCGTGGCGGCACCCACATGAACGGCGACCTGCACCATCCGCACATGTCGTTCACCGATGGCACCTACGATGGGCGTTATCTGTTCATGAACGACAAGGCGAACACGCGCGTCGCGCGGGTCCGCTGCGACGTGATGAAGTGCGACAAGATCATCGAGCTGCCGAACCAGCACACGGTGCACGGGCTGCGGGTGCAGAAGTTCCCGAAGACCGGCTATGTGTTCTGCAACGGCGAGGATCGGGCGCCGATCCCGAACGACGGCAAGATCCTCGGCGATCACAAGCAGTATCAGTGCGTCTTCACGGCGCTCGACGGCGAGACGATGAAGGTCGCCTGGCAGGTGCTGGTCGACGGCAACCTCGACAACGTCGACGCCGACTACCAGGGCAAGTACGCTTTCTCGACCTGCTACAACTCGGAAGAGGGCGTGACGCTCGCCGAGAGCACGGCCGCCGAACAGGACTGGATCGTCATCTTCAACCTGAAACGCATCGAAGAGGCCGTCGCGAAGGGCGACTTCAAGAAGATCGGCGGCGTGCCGGTGCTCGACGGCAAGCACGGCTCGCCGCTGACTCGCTACGTGCCGGTGCCGAACAGCCCGCACGGCAT
>CAZVNC010000704.1:0-1504 GCA_964628305.1 uncultured Ideonella sp. | reverse complement strand
TCAGCCCGGCGCCTGCAGCGCGGGATCGACATCCATCAGGCGCCAGCTCCGGCCCTGCCCGGTGAAGGTGTTGCGGTGGTAGCCGATCACCCACGGCTGCGCCAGGTCGGTGTAGATGCGGTGGACGTGGATCTTGTACGGCATGTAGGCGACCACGAGCTTCTTCGCCTCGGTGATCGCCGCCTGGCGCTCGGGGCCGTCGGGCAGCACGCGCTGCGCCTGGTAGACGGCGTTGTAGGCCGGCAGGTCGAACCGCGCCTTGTTCGACTGGCCCTTGTTCGGCCCGTAGGCAAGCACCATGAAGTCCTCGGCGTCGGGCGTGCCGGCGGTCCAGCCGACGCCCCACATCATCAGCTTGCCGGCGGTCGAGGCCTTCAGATTCTCCGGCCACTTCGCGGTCTGGAACTCGATCCGGACCTGGATCGCATCCATGTTCTTCTGCCACAACTCGACCAGGCTGCGCGAGGCGCGATCGGGCTGCGTCGCATAGCGCAGCACGAGCGCCGAGCCGTCGGGCTGGTCGCGCCAGCCGTCGCCGTTCCTGTCGACGTAGCCGTAGAGGTCGAGCAGCGCCTTCGCGCGGGCGGCGTCGAAGGCGCTCATCTCGCTCTTGAACGCGGGATCGTAGCCCCAGACGCCGGGCGCGATGTGCGATTGGCCGGGGATCGCCTGGTTGTGGCGGACGAGGCGGATCTCCTTGTCGACGTCGGTCGCGAGGCTGATCGCCCGCCGCAGCGCGACCTTGTCCGCCGTGTACCCGCCGACGACGGGATCTTCCATGTTGAAGTAGGACAGCGAGACGTCGGAGCGCGAATAGCGCAGCATGTGGATGCCGCGCTTGCGAAGGTTCGGCGCGAGCACGTTGTTGGGTATCGCGAGGTCGGCGTATTCGGCCGGCAACTCGTCGAGCAGGTCGAGCTCGCCGTTCAGGAACGCGAGCCAGCGCGGCTGGTTCTCCTCGATGATCGCGATCTCGATGCGGTCGAGCAGCGGCAGCCGCCGGCCGCTGAGCGCGTCGGCCGCGGCGCGCGCCAGCGCATCACCGTCGGGCGGCTCTTCGGCGTAGATCTCGTGCCGGTAGCTCGGGTTTCGCTCGAGCACGATACGCGACGCGCGGCGCCACTCGCCGAGCCGGAACGGACCGGTGCCGACCGGATGCTCGGAGATCGCGTCGCCGTAGAACTCGACCACTTCGCGCGCGACCGCGGCCCACGACACGTCGGCCATCTGCAGCAGGAAGCGCGGCGACGGCTCGGCGAGCCGGATGCGATAGGTGTAGCGATCGAGCGCGCGCGCGCCCTCGACCTCGCGCGCGTAGTCGAACGGCTGCTTGCCGGCGATCGCCTCGCGCCGCAGCTCGGAGAGGCCGAGCAGCCTTGCGGCTTCGAGCCGATAGACGTTGGTGCTCTTCCAGCGCGGGTCGTAGTGGCGCTTGAGGGCGTAGACGAAGTCCTCGGCGACCAGCTCGCGCTGCGCGCCTTTGAAGGCCGGGTCGTCGGCGAAG
>CAZVNC010000703.1:0-1507 GCA_964628305.1 uncultured Ideonella sp. | reverse complement strand
CGCCGGTGCCGGTGCCGCCGCCCATGCCGGCGGTGATGAAGAGCATGTGCGCGCCTTCGATTGCCTGGCGGATGCGCTCCTCGGCCTCGACCGCCGCCGCCTTGCCGGCTTCCGGCTTGGCACCGGCGCCCAGGCCGGTGCTGCCGAGCTGGATCAACTGATGCGCGCTGCTGCGGTTGAGCGTCTGCGCGTCGGTGTTCGCACAGACGAACTCGACGCCCTGGACGCCCTGCGCGATCATGTGTTCGACGGCGTTGCCGCCGCCGCCACCCACGCCGATGACCTTGATCTGCGTGCCCTGGTCGAATTCCTCGATCATTTCGATAGCCATTTGTTGCTCCAATCCTTGGTTGCAGTTGCCGTTGTCAGGTGTCTTTCCATCGTCTTGCCCCACACGCAGTTCGCCGCGGTCGCCCGGTGGATCCAGGGTCCGTGGTCGCGGCTGTTGTTGTCCGTCCGGCGCCATCACGGATTCGTCGCGATTGCCGATCGATTCGTCGTTCATGTCGATCTCGATTCAGAAATTTCCCAGGAACCAGTCCTTGAGCCGCCCCATCGAGGTCTTCATCGACCCCGCCTGCTGCGCCGCGCGCAGGCCGCGCTTGCGCCCGAGGCGCGCCTCCTCGAGCAGCCCCATCACGGTCGCCGAGCGCGGATTGGCGACCATGTCGTACAACGCGCCGCTGTAGGTCGGATTGCCCTTGCGCACGGGCTTCAGGAAGATGTCCTCGCCGAGCTCGACCATGCCCGGCATCACCGCCGAACCGCCGGTGATGACGATGCCCGACGAGAGCAGTTCCTCGTAGCCGCTGTCGCGGATCACCTGATGCACGAGCGAGAAGATCTCCTCGACGCGCGGCTCGATCACGCCCGCCAGCGCCTGGCGTGACAGCATGCGCGGCGCGCGGTCGCCGAGCCCCGGCACTTCGAGCTGCTCGTTCGGATCGGCGAGCAATTGTTTGGCGACGCCGTACTCGACCTTGATCTCCTCGGCGTCCTTGGTCGGCGTGCGCAGCGCCATCGCGATGTCGCTCGTGATCAGGTCGCCTGCAATCGGGATCACCGCCGTGTGGCGGATCGAGCCGTCGGTGAAGATCGCGACATCGGTCGTGCCGGCGCCGATGTCGACGAGCGCGACGCCGAGGTCCTTCTCGTCCTGCGTCAGCACCGCGGCGCTCGACGCACTCGGATTGAGCACCAGGCGCTCGACCTCGAGCCCGCAGCGGCGCACGCACTTGACGATGTTCTCGGCCGCGCTCTGCGCGCCGGTGACGATGTGCACCTTGACCTCGAGGCGGCCGCCGCTCATGCCGATCGGCTCCTTCACCTCGTGGCCGTCGATCACGAACTCCTGCGGCTCGACGAGCAGCAGGCGCTGGTCGTTCGGGATGTTGATCGCCTTCGCCGTCTCGACGACGCGATTCACGTCGACCGGCGTCACCTCCTTGTCGCGCACGATCACCATGCCGGTCGAGTTCTGGCCGCGGATGTGGCTGCCGGTGATGCC
>CAZVNC010000702.1:0-1518 GCA_964628305.1 uncultured Ideonella sp. | reverse complement strand
GATTCGATGGCGCGGTTGCGACGCTGTCGATCGACATCGACGAGAACGCCGGGATTCGCCCCGGCTACAAGCTCAAGCTCAACAGCTACGACCTCGGCGTCGACATCGAGCTCAACGACGCGGTCAATCGCATCCGCTTCGAGCATCCCGAAGTGCGCACCGTGATCGTGACGAGCGCAAAGGACAAGGTGTTCTGTTCCGGCGCCAACATCTTCATGCTCGGGGTGTCGAGCCATGCCTGGAAGGTGAACTTCTGCAAGTTCACGAACGAGACGCGCAACGGTCTCGAGGACTCGTCGGCGCACTCCGGCCTCAAGTTCCTCGCCGCGGTGAACGGTTCGTGCGCCGGCGGCGGCTACGAGCTTGCGCTCGCCTGCGACGAGATCATCCTGGTCGACGACCGTTCTTCTGCCGTCAGCCTGCCCGAAGTGCCGTTGCTCGGCGTCCTGCCCGGGACCGGCGGTCTGACGCGCGTCACCGACAAGCGACATGTGCGCCACGATCTGGCCGACATCTTCTGCACCACGAACGAAGGCGTGCGGGGGCAGAAGGCGAAGGACTGGCGGCTGGTCGACGACATCGCGCGGCCGGCCGACTTCGCTCGCAAGGTGCAGGAGCGTGCGCTCGAACTCGCAAGTCAGAGCGACCGTCCGGCCGGCGCGAAGGGCGTCTTGCTCACGCCGATCGAGCGCACGATCGAAGCCGATTCGCTGCGCTACAAGTTCGTCGGCGTCGAGATCGATCGCACCCGCCGCACCGCGAAATTCGTCGTCAAGGGGCCGAGTGGGAAGCAGCCGGACGATGTCGATGCGATCGTCGCCGCCGGCGCCGCGTGGTACCCGCTGCAGATGGCGCGCGAACTGGAAGACGCGATCCTCTCGATGCGCACCAACGAGCCCGAGATCGGCGTCTGGCTGTTGCGCACCGAGGGTGACCTCGCCGCCGCCGCCGCGCTCGACAAGACGCTGCTCGCGCACCGCGAACACTGGTTCGTGCGCGAGACGATCGGTCTGCTGCGCCGCACCTTCAGCCGGCTCGACGTGTCGTCGCGAAGCTTGTTCGCGTTGATCGAGCCCGGGTCGTGCTTTGCCGGGACGTTGCTGGAACTGGCACTCGCCTGCGACCGGGCGTACCAGTTGGCACTGCCGGACGACGCCGCACGTGCACCGAAGATCGCCGTGAGTGCCGCGAACTTCGAGCTCTACCCGATGGCCACCGACCAAAGCCGCCTCGCGCGCCGCTTCTACGAGGAAGCGCCAGCGCTGGATGCGGTGCGTGCGCGCATCGGCGATCAACTCGACGGCGCTGCGGCGCTGGCGCTCGGCCTCGTGACGAGCGCGCCCGACGACATCGACTGGGACGACGAAGTCCGCATCGCGGTCGAAGAGCGTGTCGCGATGTCGCCCGACGCGCTCACCGGCATGGAAGCGAATCTGCGCTTCAACGGCGTGGAGACGATGGCGACGCGCGTCTTCGGCCGCCTGACCGCCTGGCAGAACTGGATCTTCCAGCGCCCCA
>CAZVNC010000701.1:0-1520 GCA_964628305.1 uncultured Ideonella sp. | reverse complement strand
AAGGCCCGTTCGGCGAGTACACCGGCTACTACTCGGGCAACAAGGGCAAGGACTATCCGAAGCCTGTGCTTCGCGTCAAGCGCATCCTGCACCGCAACAAGCCGATCTTCTGGTCGACGACGGTCGGCAAGCCGATCAACGACATCCACATGATCCAGTCGCTGAACCGCACCGGCGCGATGTGGTACGACCTCGAGACAATGAAGGTCCCGGGCATCCAGAGCGTCTACCTCCCCGCGGCGGCGACGGGGCGCTTCTGGGCGATCGTCTCGGTCAAGCAGATGTATCCGGGCCACTCGAACCACGTCGGCAATGCGGTGATCGCGAGCACGACCGGCCACTACGGCCTGAAGGGCGTGATCGTCGTCGACCACGACATCGAGGCCGACGACATGGACCGCGTGTGGTGGGCGCTCGCGACGCGCTTCGACCCGAAGCGCTCGGCGCAGATCATCGACCGCGGCCGCTCGACGCCGCTCGACCCCGGCCTGCCGATCGAGGCTCGCGACATCACGAGCCGCATCATCCTCGACGCCTGCACGCCCTACGAGTGGGCGAACAAGCCGAACGAGATCTTCATGGACCGCACCGTGCTGCAGAAGGTCTCGGACCGCTGGAACGAGTACGGCTTTGCCGGTGGCAGCCCGGTTGCCGAGATGATCAACCGGCTCACCAAGCCGGTGGCACCGGGCAAGAAGTCCAAGACGCACGAGATGTAGGACCGCATGGGCAAGACGCAGCAGGTCGGGCCGGGCCGAGCGCCGGGCCGCTCCCAAGCCGGTCCGGGTCCCCTCGGGGGACCGGCCGACGTACCCGTCGGACGAGGGGCACCATGAGCAAGAAGGGCATCGTCATCATCTGCAACCTCGATACCCGGGGCGAGGACATCATCTTCGTCAAGGGTCTGATCGCGAGCCGCGGCCACGAGCCGATCCTGCTCGACTTCAGCATGGAGGAGCCACCGCCCTTCGCGGGCGACATCACGACCGAGGAGGTCGCCGCCCGCGGCGGCCTCGCGATCGAGGTGGTGCGCGAGAAGTACCGCAGCGACCGCGACACTGCGACCAACAACCAGATCCGCGGCGCGTCGGCGATCCTCGCCGAACTGATGGCGGCCGGCCGCGTGCACGGCGCGATCGGCATCGGCGGCGGCACCGCGACGCTCGTCGCGACCTCGGTGATGAAGCAACTGCCGTTCGGCTTTCCGAAGCTGATGGCGTCGCCGATGGCGGCGCATCCGGCCTACATCGACCAGTACGTCGGCACGCGCGATCTGACGATGCACCACACGGTGCTCGACATCGTGAAGATGAACCCGCTCTTGAAGGCGCAGATCACGAATGCGGTCGGCGCAATCTGCGGCATGGTCGAGATGACGCTCGGTCAGGATTTCGGCCTCGGCGACAAGCCCTGCGTCGCGATCTCGTCGTTCGGCTTCGGCGAGATGGCGGTTCAATCGGCGATCGGCATGCTCGAGGAAGCCGGCTTCACGCCGATCGTGTGCCACGCGCAGGGCAAGG
>CAZVNC010000700.1:0-1520 GCA_964628305.1 uncultured Ideonella sp. | reverse complement strand
TGACCACCGCGCTGCCGGTGCCGTGCGCCAGCATCCAGGTGTCGTAGGTCCAGTGCACGGTGTTGGGCGTGCAGGACTTGCCGGTCAGGTCGGAAGAGCCGCCGGTCGAGTTGACCATGACGCTGTTCTTGTCCTTGACGACCTGTGCGACCGCCAGCGCGACCGACGAGGTCGGCACGTCGAGAATCATGTCCACGCCGTCGGTGTCGATCCACTTGCGCGTGATGCTGGAGCCGACGTCGGGCTTGTTCTGATGGTCGGCGGAGATGATCTCGATCTTCAGCTTCGAGCCGGTGGCCTTGACGTAGTCCTCGGCCGCCATCTTGGCTGCGACCACCGAGCCCGGACCGGCGAGGTCGGCGTAGGGGCCCGACATGTCGTTCAGGACCCCGATCTTGACGACGCCGCCGGTGATCTCCGCTTGCGCCGCGCCCGCAAGCCCGAGGGCGGCGAGCAGGCTGAACAGCAGGTTGTATTTCATTTCGACTCTCCTGACGCGTGGTGACGAACTGTTGAAAGGGATGGACTCAGACGCCCAGGTACTGATGCAGCAGCGGCATCTGGTCCTGCAGTTCAGCGGCGCCGAGTTCGCGAAGAACAAGGCCTCGTTCCATGATGTAGAAGCGGTCGGCCAGCGGAGCGGCGAAGCGGAAGTTCTGCTCCACCATCAGGATCGTGAAGCCGCGCTCGCGCAGTTGCTGGATCATGCGTGCCAGGGTCTGCACGATCACCGGTGCCAGACCTTCGGAAATTTCGTCGAGCAGCAGAAGCTTGGCGCCGGTGCGCAGGATGCGCGCCACCGCGAGCATCTGCTGCTCGCCGCCCGACAGGCGCCCGCCGGGGCTGGCGCGGCGCTCCTTCAGGTTGGGGAACATCGCGTAGATCTCGTCGAGCCCCATGCCGCCCGAGGCCACCGGCGGCGGCAGCAGCAGGTTCTCTTCGCACGACAGGCTGGTGAAGATGCCGCGTTCCTCGGGGCAGTAGCCGAGCCCCATGTGCGCGATGCGGTGCGGCGGCAGGTCGGCCGCCTCGGCCCCGTCGATGCGGATCGAGCCGCTGCGCCGGCCGACCAGGCCGAGGATGGCCTTCAGCGTCGTCGTGCGCCCGGCGCCGTTGCGCCCGAGCAGGGTCACGACCTCGCCCTTGTTCACCGCGAGGTTGACGCCGTGCAGAATGTGCGACTCGCCGTACCAGGCGTGCACGTCCTTCATCTCGAGCAGGGTTTCAGCCATCGGCGCCCTGCAATTCGACGTCCTCGCTGCCCATGTAGGCCTGCAGCACCTCGGGGTTGCGCGAGACCTCGGCGTACGGGCCTTCCGCGATCACCACGCCGCGCGCCAGCACCGTGATCCGGTCGGCGATCGACGCCACCACGTTCATGTTGTGCTCGACCATCAGCACCGTGCGGTTGGCGGCCACCTTCTTGATCAGCTGCGTGACGCGCTCGACGTCCTCGTGCCCCATCCCCTGCGTGGGCTCGTCGAGCAGCATCAGCTGCGGCTCGGTCGCGAGCGTGGTCG
>CAZVNC010000699.1:0-1524 GCA_964628305.1 uncultured Ideonella sp. | reverse complement strand
CGAAGCGCTCGCCCGGGCAGATGCGACGTTCCGGCCAACGGTGGAAGGCATGCGTGCCGCCACCGCAAAGCCCGATGTTGTTACGCCGGCAGTGCGTCACCAGCGTATCGCGCAGTCCGGCGAGGTCGGCGGCGATGCCGGCGACGGTAACCTGCGGCAGGGTACTCACCTCGATCATGCTCTCGGTGACTTCGAGCTTGATCTCGCCGAAGCGTTCGTCGTACTCGAGCGCCTGCATCAGGTCGGTGGCGCCGCGCGTCAGATCGTAGTCGCGGCGAGACAGCAGTTGCAGTTCGAGTTCGACTCCCAGTGTCAGCGGTTGGCTTTCGCGAAACTCGCCAATGCCTTCGCTCATGCGATGCCTCCCTTCTTCTCGCCGTCGCCGGCCGTTTCACCGGCACGCACCAGCGCCAGCCGGCACAGTACCGGCCCGGCGATTTCCATGATCGCTGCCGCAAGCAACGGCAGCAGCAACGCCGAACGGCCGACCTCGGGATAGAGTGCGGCAATCTCGTAGGCCATGAATACCGCTGTTGCCGACAGCGGCTGGATGCCGAGGCCGACCCACAGACGCTTGGTGCGCGGCAGATCGCGGCCGCCGATGAAGGCTGCGGCGCTCTTTGCTGCGGCGCGCACGAGCAACAAGCCAAGCGCCTGCAACGCGGTGAGCCAGGTGAATTCCTGCCAGGGCAGCGAGGCGCCGACAATGACGAAGAGGATGATCGCGAGCAGCCAGTGCGCTTCCGGCAACTGCGTGTAGGCCAGCGTCTGCCGGCGGTCGTCGAAGGCGAGCAGGGCGCCCATCACGAACAGCGTCAGGAACACCGGCACCGCCAGCATGCGCGCGACGCCAACCGCGAGCAACGCCATCGCGACGAGCACGAAGACCTGCGCCAGGGAGCGCTTGGGCAGGCGTGCCGCAACGACCAGCGTCAGCCGTGCCGTACCCCACGCGATCAACGCGGCGCCGGCGGCGACCCACAGCGGATGGGCGACGGCGTTGATCCAGTCAGCGCTCAGTTCGGCATGCACGAAGCCCAGCACGAGTGCGAAGAGCACGAATGAAACGGCGGTGGCGATTGCGGTGTGCAGGATCACGCGTTCGGTGACCTGTCCCTGCGCCGACGATTCCTCGACGGTGAGCAGCACCACCGCCGGTGCCGACGCCATCGTCACCGCGGCGGTGGCCGCCGCCCAGCCCGGGCTGAGGCCAACCAGCGCCCAGGCGAAGAAAAAGATTGCAACGAACGAAAGCAGCACATCCGCCGCCGTCGCACGCAGCAGCGAGGGGTTGCCGAGCAGCCAGCGTAGATCGAGGCGGCGACCGGCTTCCATGAGCAGCAAGCCGAGCGAGGCGTCGGCGATGGGGCGCGCCTGCGTCAGTGCCTCGACGCTGATCCAGCTGAGCAGCGAGGGGCCGAACAGGGTACCGGCAAGCACGTAGCCGACGATCTTGGGAACACCGAAACGGGCGCGCAGCCACTCGCCGGCGCGCGGGTCGCCGAGCAGCGCGGGCGCCAGGCG
>CAZVNC010000698.1:0-1524 GCA_964628305.1 uncultured Ideonella sp. | reverse complement strand
AGCCCTCGGGCGCCACCACCGGGATCTTGCGCTCGGCCACCTCCTTGGCCGTGGCCACTCCGAGCGCGCCACCGAAGTGGTCGGCGTGACTGTGCGTGAAGACGATGGCCGAGACCGGCTTGTTGCCCAGGTGCTTGCGCGCAAAGGCCAGCGCCGCCGCGGCGCTCTCGCGCGCGGTCAGTGTGTCCACGACGATGAAGCCGGTCTTGCCTTCGATCAGCGTCATGTTGGCGATGTCGAAGCCGCGCACCTGCCAAATTCCGTCGGTGACCTTGAACAGCCCCGCCTGCGCGTTCAGCATCGCGTGGCGCCACAGGCTCGGGTTGACGGTGGCCGGCGCCTTGCCGTCAACGAACTTGAAGGCGTCGAAGTCGATCAGCACGGTGCTGCCGTCGACGGCGAGGATCTTGCCCTCGGGTCTGGCGATGAAGCCGCGCCGGGCGTCCTCGAAGCCCTGCGGTTCGTCGAGCCGAAGTTCCCGCGCCACCTGCTCATTGGCCTGCACGGTGGCCGGCATGGCGTCGCCAGCCGCGCCGCCAACACCAGGATTCTTGCCGCAGGATGCCAGCAGGGCCGCGACGGCCAGCAACGCGATCGCCGCGGGGCGGTGTGTTGTCTTCATCATCATCGTCTCCTCGAGATTCGTGG
Organism: uncultured Ideonella sp.; assembly: GCA_964628305.1. GTDB lineage: Bacteria > Pseudomonadota > Gammaproteobacteria > Burkholderiales > Burkholderiaceae_C > CAIKUF01. The sequence goes on along the minus strand of CAZVNC010000698.1, from coordinate 876 downwards.
TTATCGCTCGGGCCGGTTGCCCGCTTCAGCGAGGCGGCCGGGTTGGTGTCGGTGCACTGCCGATGAAGAATTTCATCGCCAAGCGTTGCACGAGGTTGCCGTAGGGCGGATAGAAGAGCCCGACGGGGAACCAGCGGTGCCGTTTGAACACGCCCTTCGCATGCGAGAGCTCGCGAAAGCCTTCCTCGCCGTGGTAGGTGCCCATGCCCGAATTGCCGATGCCGCCGAAAGGCAGGTCGTGCTGGAAGACATGCCAGCCCCAGTCGTTGAAGGTCACGCCGCCGGCATGTGTTTCCTTGAGCACACGCGCCTGGTCAGCAGCGCTCAGGCCCAGGCCATACAGCGACAGCGGCCGCTCGCCGCGCCGCACCAGCGCCATCGCGTCGTCCAGACTGTCGTATTCGAGCACCGGCAGGATCGGCCCGAAGAGCTCCTCCTGCATCAATTGCATGCGCTCTTCGACGCGCGTGACCACGGTCAGCGGCATCTGCCGGCCGCTGCCAGCGTCGGCGCCGCAGCGCAGCAATGTCGCCCCTTTGGCCTGCGCATCGGCCAGCAGTTCGCGCAAGCGCACGGCATGGCGCTCGGTGATGATGCTGGTGTACTCGGCGTTGCCACTCACCGTGGGGTAGAGCCGGGTGAAGGCATCGGCCACGGCAGCCGCGAAGGCTTCGGCCTTGCCGCGCGGCACCAGCGCGTAGTCGGGTGCGACGCAAATCTGCCCAGCATTGAAGGCCTTGCCATGGGCGATGCGCAGGGCCGACTCACGCAGGTCGGCATCGGGGCCGACGATGGCGGGCGACTTGCCACCCAGCTCCAGCGTTACCGGTGTGAGGTGCTCGGCCGCAGCCCGCATCACTTGGCGACCCACACGAG
>CAZVNC010000697.1:0-1525 GCA_964628305.1 uncultured Ideonella sp. | reverse complement strand
CCTGTCAAGGAATAAATTGCAAATAAAGGAAATTTTTCTTAAAGCCCTGGCGGCGAATCTGACAACCGACGGGGCTGCCGCCCGGATTTGACGATTGGCTGCGCCGGAGCGCATGGTGGAACGGATGCCACAATCGACCAAGCCAGAGCAGGAGACGGCCGCGAAAGCTGCGGCATGGCCCGCGCGTTCGGCGCTGTGGGGACGGCTCAGCCTGTCCGGCAAGCTGCTGCTGCTGACGATCCCCTTCATCATGATCGTCGAGGTGCTGATCTATGTGCCGTCGATCGCCAACTTCCGCGTCAACCGCCTGAACGACCGCATCGCCGCCGCCAACACCGCCGCGCTGGTGCTCGACGCCGCGCCGAGCGGCATGGTGGCCGACGGCCTTGCCCGCCAGATCCTCGACAGCATCGGCGCGCGCGCGGTCGCGATCAAGATGGGCCAGCATCGCCGCCTGCTGGCGATCGCCGACATGCCGGCGGCGGTCGATCACGACGTCGACATGCGCGAGATGACGGCGTGGTCGGCGATCACTGGCGCGTTCGAGACCATGCTCGGCAGCCGCAACGAGGTGCTGCGCATCATCGGCCCCGCGCCGGCCGGCGGGCAGTTCATCGAGGTCGTGGTCGACGAGAAGCCGCTGCGCCAGGCGATGGTCCGCTTTTCCGGCAACGTGCTGCTGCTGTCGCTCGGCATGTCGATCGTCACTGCGGCGCTGCTCTATCTGGCGCTGCATTACCTGTTCGTGCGGCCGATGCGGCGCATCACCGCCAACATGGTGGCGTTCCGCGACAATCCCGAGAGCGACGCCCGCGTGATCGCGCCGACCGAGCGCGGCGACGAGATCGGCGTCGCCCAGCGCGAACTGTCCGGCATGCAGCGCGATCTCGTCTCGATGCTCAACCAGAAGAGCCGGCTCGCCGCGCTCGGCCTCGCGGTGTCGAAGATCAATCACGACCTGCGCAACATGCTGTCGTCGGCGCAGCTGATGTCCGACCAGCACGCCAGCGAGCCCGAACCCCGCGAGCACCGCGTCGCGCCCCAGCGAGTGCGCTCGCTGGAGCGCGCCATCGACTTCTGCCAGTCGACGCTGTCCTACGGCCGCGCCCAGGAAGCGCCGCCGGACCGGCGCATGGTCGCGCTCGAGCCTGTCGTCAACGAGGTGCGCGAATCGCTCGGCCTCGTGCCGGAAGCCTCGATCGTGTGGATCACCGCGGTCGATCGCGGCCTCAGCGTCGATGCCGATCCGGACCAGCTGTTCCGCGTGCTGCTGAATCTGGCGCGCAACGCGGTGCAGGCGCTGGAGACGGTTCCCGGCGACGACGCCGCGGCGCGGCAGCTGCGCATCGCCGGGCGGCGCGAGGGCAGCGTCGCGATCATCGAACTGTCCGATACCGGGCCCGGCGTTCCGCCGCGCGCCCGCGCCCACCTGTTCGAGGCGTTTCAGGGCTCGGCGCGCAAGGGCGGCACCGGCCTCGGCCTCGCCATCGCCGCCGAACTGGTGCGCGCCCATGACGGCGAGATC
>CAZVNC010000696.1:0-1528 GCA_964628305.1 uncultured Ideonella sp. | reverse complement strand
CTCGATGACGTCGATCTGTGCGAGCGTCAAGCCGGTGAGGCCGAGCACCTTGCGCGTTGCCGGCGCCGGGCCGATGCCCATGACGCGCGGTGCAACGCCGGCCACTGCCATGCCGACGACGCGCGCGCGCGGCGTGAGGTCATGCGCCTTGGCGGCCGACTCGCTCGCCAGCAGCAGCGCACAGGCGCCGTCGTTGACGCCGGAGGCGTTGCCGGCCGTCACGCTGCCTTCCGGGCGAACGATCGGTTTCAGACGCGCGAGCGCCTCGATCGACGTCTCGCGCGGATGCTCGTCGCGGGTGATGATGATCGGGTCGCCCTTCTTCTGCGCCAGCGTCACCGGCACGATCTCGGCGTCGAAGAAGCCGGACTGCTGGGCCGCCAGCGCCTTCGTCTGCGACGCCAGCGCCATCCGGTCCTGCGCCTCGCGCTCGATGCGGAAGTCGACGGCGACGTTCTCCGCCGTCTCGGGCATCGAGTCGACGCCGTAGCGCTCCTTCATCAGCTTGTTGACGAAGCGCCAGCCGATCGTCGTGTCATGGACCGCGTTCGTGCGCGCAAAGGCAGTCTCGGCCTTGGGCATCACGAACGGCGCGCGGCTCATGCTCTCGACACCGCCGGCAATCATCAACTCGGCCTCGCCGCTCCTGATCGCGCGCGCCGCACTGCCGACGGCGTCCATCCCCGAGCCGCACAGCCGGTTGATCGTCGCGCCGCCGACCTCGACCGGCAGGCCGGCGAGCAGCGCCGCCATGCGTGCGACGTTCCGGTTGTCCTCGCCGGCCTGATTCGCGCAGCCGTAGAGCACGTCGGTCACCGCGCTCCAGTCGAGCCCGGGGTGGCGCGCGATCAGCGCCTTGATCGGCAGTGCCGCGAGGTCATCGGCGCGCACCGACGAGAGGACGCCGCCGTAGCGGCCGAATGGAGTGCGAATTGCGTCGCAGATGAAGGCTTGCGTCATGGCGAATCCCGGTTCACGGCGAGAACCGCGATTGTCTCGCAGGCCGGCGCCGGGCGGAAAACCCGCCCGCGGCAAGCGGGGACGGCCCGCGCCGCCGGCCGCGCCGAATCTGCCCGGCCGCGCATTGGCGCCGGCTAGCGCCGGCCGCGCGCAAGCGCTGTGGCGCGCGCTCGGCGCCTTGGTGCGGCGCCGCCTACGCGGCCTTGACCATGGCCTCGGCGCCATACACCCGGCCGAAGCGATTGGCGAGGAAGTCGTCGAGCGCGAGCTGCTCCTGGCGCAGGAAGCCCGCTTGCGGCAACCTGCCCTGCGCGAGCAGGTCAAGCATCGCCGCGAGACTGCTCGCCGTCGTGACCTGAATCGCGCTGCGCAGCGTGCCGTGCATCACTTGCGCATAGACCTTGCGCACATACGTCTCCTGAAGCAGCCGGCCGTCCTTCACGCCGCTCGCTGTGACGAAGATCACGACCACGTCCTGCAGCGTCGCCGGCACTGCCTGCTCGAGGATGTCCTTCAGCAGGTTGCGCCGGTCGCGCAGGCGCAGGTCGTTCAACAGCGTCTTCATGAT
>CAZVNC010000695.1:0-1533 GCA_964628305.1 uncultured Ideonella sp. | reverse complement strand
GCTCGCCGCGCCGACGCACTGCATGTCGGGCTCGCGGTTGATGATCTCGGCGAGCAGGCCGCGAACGAGCGTTGAATCGTCGACCACGACGACGCGGATCGGCGCCATCAGAACAGGTCCACCGTGCCGCCCGGCGCAGGCGATGGCTGCCGGGCGTCGCTGCGCTCGCGGCTGAAGATCGCATCCTGCGGCCTGCGCGCCAGGCGCTTGACCATCGCCTTGCCGCTCGCGGGAAGGAAGCAGATCTTGCGTGCCGCACTGCCCAGCACGTCGCGTGCCACGACCGGAATGCGCTCTGCCTTCAGATAGTCGAGCACGAAGCCGGTGTTCGCCTCGCCGATGTTGAGCGAGCTCATACCGCTGATCAATTGCGCGCCGCCGAAGACCTTCGCCTCGAGCGTCGCGCGGGTCGCGCCGCGCTTCATCAGCTCGTTGATCAGCAGCTCCATCGCATACGATCCGTAGCGCCCGCTCGCGGCGAGTGCTGCCGCACCGCCGCCTTCGGGCAGCATGAAATGGTTCATGCCGCCGACCTGCGCCCGCCGATCCCACAGGCAGGCGGCGACGCACGAGCCGAGCGTCGTCATCAGCAGCACGCCGTCGTCGTGGGCGAAGTATTCGCCCGGCATCAACTTGACCGCGTCGCGCTCGAAGTGGGCGTCGAAGTAGAAGAACGAGGCGACACCCGGACCGCGCGGGTGCGAGCGAAGCGCCTGCAGGCGCGAGTCGGGCGCTGCTGCGGCGTCGGGCATCACAGGGCGAAGGCGGACTCGCGCGCGGGATGCATCGGCCCGCGGTCAGACGCGCTCGTAGAGGGTCTTGCCGCGCAGGCGAAAAAGGTCGGTCGCGTTGCCGAAGTTCTCGGCGTGGCCGGCAAAGAGCAGAGCGCCGGGCTTCATCGCGCGGTGCATCCGCTCGAGCACGCGGCGTTGCGTCGCGGCGTCGAAGTAGATCATCACGTTGCGGCAGAACACGATGTCGAACGGCTCGCCGAGCGACCAGTCGTCGGCCATCAGGTTGTGCTGGCGAAACTCGATCAGCTTCGAGAGCACCGGCTTGACGCGCACCAGGCCGGCGTTGAGGCCCTTGCCACGCAGGAAATGGGCGTGCATGCGCTCGCGCGACAGGCCGCGCGCCTCGACGGGGTAGACGCCGCGCGCGGCGCTCGCCAGGACGCGGGTGTCGATGTCGCTGGCGACGATCCGGACCTGCTGCGTCTCCTGCACGTCGGCGCAGGTCTCGGCGACCGTGATCGCGATCGAGTACGGCTCTTCGCCGGTGGAGGCAGCGTTGCACCAGATCCGCGTCGGTGTGCCCACCCGCTTGCGCAGTTCGGCGGCGAGCACTTCGAAGTGGTGCTCCTCGCGGAAGAAGGACGTGAGGTTGGTGGTCAGGCAGTTGACGAACTCCTGCCACTCGGGGCCGGCGCCGCCGTGCTCGAGCCACTGCAGGTAGGCGCCGAACGAAGCGTGCGCCGTCTCGCGCAGCCGGCGCGACAGGCGGCTGTAGACCATCGCCTGCTTGCCGGCACCG
>CAZVNC010000694.1:0-1536 GCA_964628305.1 uncultured Ideonella sp. | reverse complement strand
CGCCAACCAGGCGAGGTAGGGCGCGAGCAGCCAGAGATCGAACGCGCCGAGCACGCCGAGCACGGTGGCGAAATAGACGCCAACATAAACCAGGATGTCGCCGAAGATCAGCCACGTGTCGCGCACCGCGAGCGCGGTCTGCATCACCTTGGTCGCGATCCGGCCGGCGAACTCGTCCTGAAAGAACGCCATGCTCTGCTCGAGCATCTGGCGGTGGAAGTTCCAGCGCAGCCGCATCGGGAAGTTGATGAACACGCCCTGGTACTTCAGCAAGCCGTAGAGCGCCGCGACGGCAATGCTCGCGACGAGCACGCCCGCGAGCAGCGCGAGCGTGTGGCCGTGGCGCGGCCACAGCTCGGCGGGCGGCACGCTTGCGAGCACGTCGACCACATGCGCGACCATCGCGAACAGCAGCGCCTCGAACGAGCCGATCGTCGCGCTCACCAGCGTCACCGCGAGCAGCAGCCCGCGCGCGCCGCGCGTGCATTCCCACAGGAAGCGCAGGAAATGTTTCGGCGCGGGCGGCGGCAGGGCGTCCGGGTACGGTGCGAGCAGCGATTCGAAGCGGCGAAAGAGCAAGGGTGGGCCTCTGGGGAGGGCGGAGCGCGGCGCGCCATCGCGCGCGCCGGACGAGGCGCGGATTATCTGGCGACTGGACGCTGCGTGCCGGGCACCGTGATCGCTCGGTTCGCCTTTCGTTCGCGCGCGACCTGCGCCAGGGTGCGCCGGCTGCGGTCGAACGATCCGGTCTTCAGCGTCGGTACTGGACCGCGCCGCTCACAGCGCGAAGATCTTCCCCGGGTTCATGATGTTCTTCGGGTCGAGCGCGCGCTTGACGCTTTGCATCAGCGCGATTGCACCGCTGCCCGCTTCCTCGACCAGGAAGCCCATCTTGTGCAGGCCGATGCCGTGCTCGCCGGTGCAGGTGCCTTCCATCGCGATCGCGCGGCGCACCATGCGCTCGCTCGCCGCTTCGGCGGTCGCGCGCTCGGCCGCGTCGCCTTCCTTGACAAGGTAGGCGAGATGGAAGTTGCCGTCGCCGACGTGGCCGACGATGTAGTAGGGCAGGCCGCTCGCGTCGGCGTCGGCAATCGACGCCTCGATGATCTCGGCCAGGCGCGAGATCGGCACGCAGGTGTCGGTCGTCACGCTGCGGCAGCCGGGGTTGGTCTGCATGCCGGCGAAGTAGGCCTTATGGCGCGCGGTCCACAGCCGGGTGCGCTCCTCGGGCGTGCTTGCCCACTCGAAGTCCTCGCCGCCGGCCTCGGTCGCGAGCGCCTGGACCGTCTCGGCTTGCTCCTTCACGCTCGCCGCGCTGCCGTGGAACTCCATCAGCAGCATCGGCGATTCGCGCAGCCCGAGCTTCGATTGCTTGTTCACCGCGCGCACCGCGTTCACGTCGAGCAGTTCGCAGCGCGCGATCGGCACCCCGATCTGGGTCAGCTCGATCGTGACCCGAACCGCCTTTGCGATCGTCGGGAAGTGGCAGATCGCGGCGCTCACCGCCTCGGGCAGCGGGTAGAGCTTCAACGTCAC
>CAZVNC010000693.1:0-1541 GCA_964628305.1 uncultured Ideonella sp. | reverse complement strand
CTGCTGGCGTCTTCCTGTAGTGGTTGCTGCGGCGGCTGCGGTGCGGAAATCGGGAGCGTTGCCTGGGCCAGCGTCGATGCTGACACGCAAGCCGTGAGCGCGCCCGCGAAAAGCCGGCGAAACGCCGCCCGGCGCACGCCGGCCATCAGCCAGTGCGGGTCGCGCCGCGGCCCCGTCCGTCTAGAAGAGCGCCGGCTTGTCAACGCCGCTCCTCGTCATTGAACGGCGCAGCTTGGCGAGCGCCTCCTGCTGAATCTGGCGCACACGCTCGCGTGTGAGCTTGAGCCGCCCGGCGAGCACTTCGAGCGTCTCCGCCTCGCGCGCTCCGAGGCCGTAGCGGCCGGCAAGCACTTCGCGCTCGCGCGGGTTGAGCAGCTCGAGACCGTGCGACAGGAGCGCCTCGACCTCATGCCCGAGCGCACGGCTCATCGGATCGGCCGACTCGTCGTCGGCCACCGCATCGAGCAGCGTTTCGGCGTCCGGTTCGGTCGACCCGCGGTCCAGCGGCGCATCGAGCGAGGCCGGTGGCTCGGCGAACTTCAGCAGCGCGGCGACTTCGGCCACCGGTCTGCCGAGCGCGGCGGCAATCTCCTCGGTCCGTATGCCGGGCGCGTCATGCGGGCCGAAGTGCGCAGCCTGCGCCTCGAGAGCGCGGCGCGTTCTCAGGACCTGATTCAAGTCGCGTACCACATGCACCGGAAGGCGCACCAGACGCGCCTGGTGCATCAGCGCGCGCTCGATGCTCTGACGGATCCACCACGAGGCATAGGTCGAGAAGCGAAAACCGCGATCGGGTTCGAACTTGTCGATCGCGTGCATCAAGCCGAGGTTGCCTTCCTCGATCAGATCGATCAGCGGCAAGCCGCGGCCCATGTAGTTCTTGGCGACGCTGACGACCAGCCGCAGGTTGTGCTCGATCATCGCCTGGCGCGCGGCAAAGTCGCCGCCGCGGGCGCGCGTTGCGGTCTCGAACTCTTCATGCGGCGTGAGCAGCGGCAGCTTGCCGATCTCGCGCAGGTAGATCTGCAGGGCGTCGCCGGATTCGATGGCTTCGGCGCCGGCATTGCCGGCGCTTTCGCGAACCGGCAACACGCCCGCTTCGGCCAGCTCGGGATCCGCGGCCGGCGTCCGATCCCGAGCCGTCTGCGGCGAACGATCGCCCTCGCGCGCGTGAGCGATCACTGCATTCGGCGGCGCAGTCCGGCGAGCCATCGCGAAGGCGCCCGAATCCGCGATTCAGCGCGGCGGCAACAGCTTCAACGGATCGACGGGCTTGCCCAGACGCCGGATCTCGAAGTGCAACTGCACCGAATCGGCGTCGGTCGAACCCATCTCGGCGATGCGCTGGCCGCGTCGCACGACCTGATCCTCCTTCACGAGCAAGGTCTGGTTGTGCGCGTAGGCGCTCAGGAAGGTGTCGTTGTGCTTCACGATCAGCAGGTTGCCGTAGCCCCGCAGGCCCGAACCCGCATAGACGACGCGTCCATCCGACGCGGCGTATACCGGGTACTCGTCCAACCTATCCGCCAGCGTGCCGCAGT
>CAZVNC010000692.1:0-1542 GCA_964628305.1 uncultured Ideonella sp. | reverse complement strand
ACCCGGATGTGCTGCAGCAGCGAGGTCAGCGGGCCCGCGTGCACCTTGATGCTGAGGAACTCGAGGTGGTCTTCGTGGTTGGCGCTCGCGATGCTGTAGGCGCGCACCAGCGGCCTGCCCTCGACGCACAGGCCGATCATCGTGAAGTGGCCGTTGGCGAAGCGCAGTCCGGCGTCGCGTGTCGTCGTGAAGCTGAACAAGCGGTCCGTCCAGTGGTGCACGCTCAACACGCGCTCTTCGTTGAATGCAGCCATAGTCGAACGCTCGGCGGGGCGGATCGGGGTCAGGTGTTCGCCGCCGGCGTCGGCCGCGCTTCTCCTTCGACCTCGCGGCCCTCGGCGACGGGCGCGGCCCATGCGGGCGGAAGCAGCCGCCGCTTGCCGTCCCGGCTCATCCGCACACCGGCCTCGCTGCGACCGATGCGGTCCCACAGGCTGCAGGTGACTTCCAGGTGCTTTTCGTCCAGCGCCTCGCAGTAGTTCGAGTAACTGCAGACGTTGACCACGCTGCCGTGACCGCCGCGGACCTTGACGAACCAGTCGGGGTCGGCGAGGCTGGTGCGCGCAAAGCCGATCACGTCGGCGCGGTCCGACGCGAGCAACTCCTCGGCCTGCTCGAAGCCGTGGACGCCGCCGGCGACGACGACCGGCGTCGCGCAGCCCGCCGCGCGGACCGCGTCACGGATCGCGGCCGTCGCGTCGAAGTTGCGGCCGTAGGGGCCGCGCTCGTCCGACACATGGTGCGGCATGCACTCGTAGCCGCTCGGGCCGGTGTAGGGGTATGCCGACCAGCCGACGTCGGGCTGCTGCGCGTCGTCGAACTTGCCGCCGCGCGAGAGCGACAGGAAGTCCATCCCCGCGCGCGCGAACGCGACGCCGTAGTGCGCGGCGTCGGCAACCGTCGAACCTCCCGCGATGCACTCGTCGGCCAGGAAGCGGCAGCCGACCGCGTAGTCGGCGCCGACTGCGCCGCGCACCTCTTGGAAGACCTCCAGCGGCAGCCGCACGCGCGCTTCGCGCGATCCGCCGTAGCCGTCGTCTCTATCGTTCGCCGCCGACAGGAACGACGCCATCGTGTAGGCGTGCGCGTAGTGCAGCTCGATGCCGTCGAAGCCCGCCTCGCGCGCGCGCACCGCCGCCGACGCGAACAGCGGCGGCAGCGCCTGCGGCAGCTCGCAGATGTGCGGCAGGTACAGGTCGGTGACGCGCTCGCGCGCGCCCATGCGCAGCGCTTCCAGCTCGCGCTCGTTCAGCACGGCGGCGAGGCCTTCGGCATCGAGAGCGAGCAGCGCGTCGCGCAGCGCTTCGTCGCTCGCGCCTTTGATCCCGAGCGCGGCGCGGTGGCGATCGGTCAGCACGAGATGCTGGCGAAGGTACTTCTGCGCCTCGGGGCGCCGGCGGATGCCGAGGAAGTCGATGATCTGGATCAGCAGCTTGGTCTCGCCGCCGCTTACCTCGCGCACCGCGTCGACGATGCGCTTGAGCCCCGGCACGAAGCGGTCATGGCCGATGCGCAGCAGCGGACCGCTCGGGATGTCGCGGA
>CAZVNC010000691.1:0-1543 GCA_964628305.1 uncultured Ideonella sp. | reverse complement strand
CAGAGGCTCTCGATGGGCGAGGGCGGCATGCTTCGAAGCGCAAGGCGGGGGCAACTGTGCGCGGTGCGCCAAGGATAATTCGCGCAGCATGTCCCGACCTGTTGCGCCTACTGTTCCCGCTTTATCGCCGGCGAGAATCACCTTCCCCGAGTCGCTCCCGGTCTCCGCCCGCCGCGACGAGATTGCCGCCGCGCTCGCCGCGCATCAGGTCGTCATCGTCTGCGGCGAGACCGGCTCGGGCAAGACGACGCAGTTGCCCAAGCTCGCCCTCGCGCTCGGCCGCGGCAGGGCGTTCACCGGCAAGCTGATCGGCCACACCCAGCCGCGGCGCATCGCGGCGTCGAGCGTCGCCAAGCGAATCGCGCAGGAACTGAACACGCCGCTCGGCGAGATCGTCGGCTACAAGGTGCGCTTCCAGGACCGGCTCACGCCGGGTGCCAGCATCAAGCTGATGACCGACGGCATCCTGCTCGCCGAGACGCAGGGCGACCCGCTGCTCGCGGCCTACGACACGCTGATCATCGACGAGGCGCACGAACGCAGCCTGAACATCGACTTCCTGCTCGGCTACCTGCGCGAGGTGCTGCCACGGCGGCCGGACCTGAAGGTGATCGTCACCTCGGCCACGATCGACGCCGAGCGCTTCGCGAAGCACTTCGAGAGCGGCGGCAAGCCGGCGCCGGTGATCCAGGTCTCGGGCCGCATGTTTCCGGTCGAGCAGCGCTGGCGGCCCTTCGGCGCGGCGCAAGCGCCGAAGCCGGCGTCCGGCGCGGTCGAAGCGCAGAAGGCCGGATCGGCGCCGGCAGCGAAGGGAAGTGCCCCGGGTTCGGTGCGATCGGCTGCACGCAGCGAGCGTGACCTGAACGACGCGATCGCCGGCGCCGTCGACGAGCTTTGGCTGCAAGCCGGGCCGGGCGACATCCTCGTCTTCCTGCCCGGCGAGCGCGAGATCCGCGACGCCGCCGACCATCTGCGCAAGCATGTCGCAAGCGCCCAGGCGCGCGGCGGGCCGGTCGAGATCCTGCCGCTCTTTGCGCGGCTGTCGCAGGCCGAGCAGGAACGCGTCTTCGAGACCGGCAACGCGCGGCGCATCGTGCTCGCGACGAACGTGGCCGAGACCTCGCTCACGGTGCCCGGCATCCGCTACGTGATCGACAGCGGCGAGGCGCGCGTCAAGCGCTACAGCTATCGCAACAAGGTCGAGCAGTTGCAGATCGAGGCGATCAGCCAGGCGGCCGCGAACCAGCGCGCCGGGCGCTGCGGGCGAGTCGCCAACGGCATCTGCATCCGCCTCTACGACGAGCAGGATTTCGCAGGCCGGCCGCGCTTCACCGACCCGGAGATCCTGCGCTCGTCGCTGGCCGGCGTGATCCTGCGCATGAAGGCGCTCGGTCTCGGCGACGTCGAGAGCTTTCCGTTCCTCGAGCCGCCGCCGCGGCGTGCGATCGCGGACGGCTATGCGCTGCTCGGCGAACTGAACGCGGTCGATGAGCGCAACGAGCTGACCGAGATCGGCCGTGCCTTGAGCCGCCTGCCGCTGGAC
>CAZVNC010000690.1:0-1543 GCA_964628305.1 uncultured Ideonella sp. | reverse complement strand
GAACATGCTGCGCGCCGACGTCTGCAACGCGGTCGAGGAACTCGGCCAGTTGCTCGACCACACCGGCCCGGTTGCGGCGAGCGAGCGCAACGCGGCGCGCATCTTCAACGCCGACCATTGCTTCTTCGTCACGAACGGCACGAGCACCAGCAACAAGATCGTCTGGCACCACACGGTCGCGCCGGGCGACGTCGTGGTCGTCGACCGCAACTGCCACAAGTCGATCCTGCACGCGATCATCATGACCGGCGCGGTGCCGGTGTTCCTGACGCCGACGCGAAACCACCTCGGCATCATCGGCCCGATCCCGAAGAGCGAGTTCGAGCCCGAGACGATCCGCCGCAAGATCGCCGCCAACCCGCTGCTCGCCGGCGTCGATCCATCGACGGTGAAGCCGCGCATCCTGACGGTGACGCAGAGCACCTACGACGGCGTGCTCTACAACACGTCGACGATCAAGTCGCTGCTCGACGGCTGGATCGACACGCTGCACTTCGACGAAGCCTGGCTGCCGCACGCCGCGTTCCACAGCTTCTACGGCGCCTTTCACGCGATGGGCAAGAAGCGGGCACGGCCGAAGCAGGCGGTCGTCTATTCGACGCAGTCGACGCACAAGCTGCTGGCCGGGATCAGCCAGGCGTCGCAGGTGCTGGTGCAGGAAGCCGAGAACACCAAGCTCGACCGCCATCTCTTCAACGAGGCCTATCTGATGCACACCTCGACGAGCCCGCAGTACGCGATCATCGCGTCGTGCGACGTCGCGGCGGCGATGATGGAGCCGCCCGGCGGCACCGCGCTGGTCGAGGAGAGCATCAGCGAGGCGCTCGACTTCCGGCGCGCGATGCGCAAGGTCGAGAAGGAGTTCGGCAAGGACTGGTGGTTCACGGTCTGGGGGCCCGCCAAGCTCGCCGAGAGCGGCATCGGCAGGCCCGACGACTGGATGATCAAGGCCGACGCCAAGTGGCACGGTTTCGGGCCGCTCGCCGACGGCTTCAACATGCTCGACCCGATCAAGTCGACGATCGTGACGCCCGGGCTCGACGTGTCCGGCAAGTTCGCGAAGGTCGGCATCCCGGCCGCGATCGTCACCAAGTTCCTCGCCGAGCACGGCGTCATCGTCGAGAAGACCGGGCTCTACTCGTTCTTCATCATGTTCACGATCGGCATCACCAAGGGGCGCTGGAACACGCTGCTCACGGCGCTGCAGCAGTTCAAGGACGACTTCGACCGCAACGCGCCGACCTGGCGCGCGCTGCCGGAGTTCTGCGCCGCGCATCCGCGCTACGAGCGCGTCGGGCTTGCCGACCTCTGCCAGAGCATCCACGCGGCGTACGCGCGCGGCGACATCGCGCGGCTGACGACCGAGATGTACCTGTCGGACCTGCAACCGGCGATGAAGCCGAGCGACGCCTACGCGCACATCGCCCACCGCACGACCGAGCGGGTGCCGATCGACGCCCTCGAGGGCCGCGTGACGACCGCGCTGTTGACGCCCTATCCGCCGGGCATACCGCTGCTGATCCCGGGCGAGCGCTTCAACAAG
>CAZVNC010000689.1:0-1545 GCA_964628305.1 uncultured Ideonella sp. | reverse complement strand
CTTCGGTGCGCAGACCCACTTGTGCAGGTTGGCGGCGTAGAAGTCGGCGCCGAGCGCGTCGAGATCCAGATCGATCTGCCCCGGTGCGTGGGCGCCGTCGATCAAGGTGAGGAGCCCGCGCGCACGCGCCGCGGCGCACAGTTCGGCGATCGGAAAGACGAGCGCCGTCGTCGACGTGATGTGGCTTGCGAAGACGAGCCGCGTGCGCGGCCCGGCGTGCGCGAGCACGTGCCGGACGAAGCGGCCGCGCTCGAACGGCAGCGGCACGCTCGCGCGGCGGTAGGTCGCGCCGTGCTGCGCGCACACCCGCTGCCAGGCCGCGTCGCAGGCGCCGTATTCGTGGTCGGTGGCGAGCACCTCGTCGCCCGGCTTCAGATCGAGCGAGCGGGCGACGATGTTGACGGCAGTCGTCGCGTTCGGCACGAACACGAGGTCGTCGGCGTTCGCGCCGACGAAGCCACCGAGCGCCTCGCGCGCGGCGCGCAGCAGCGCGGCCGAGCGCCGGCCGAGGAACTCGACCGGGTTGCGCTCCATCTCGTCCTGCCAGCGGCGCTGCTCGGCAAGCACCTCGCGCGGGCAGGCGCCGAAGCTGCCGTGGTTGAGGAAGACGAGCCCCGGGTCGAGCAGGAAAGAATCGCGCATTGCGGCGCAGTCTAGTACTGCAACCCGAAAGTAGCGGAACATGAGATCGCGCCTTCGCCCGCAGGGCGGCGTTGCCGCCGGAACGATGGATGTACGCGAGCGCGCCGCAGGCCGTGACCACGACGACCGCAAGGCCGGCGCGCCACGCTACGATCCGGTTGGTCAGCATCAGCCGGCGAGGTCGGGCGACGTCCGGTGGCAGGTGATGCGGGAAGACGACGATCCACTTGGGGGAGAGCCCATGTACGCACCGATCACGCTGCCGTTCGGCGCCAAGATGCTGTTCAACACGGTCAAGCTCAAACCGGGGGTGAGCTTCGATGACATCGAGCTTTCGGTCGCCGAGATGTGCAACGTCGTCAAGGAGACCTATGGCGGCGACAAGGGCGGCTTCATCGCCGGCCAGGTCTTCAAGTTCACGGGTTTCGTCTCCGAGGGTGGTTCGCTCGGCGAGACAGCCGCCGGCGACGAGCACTACGCGATCGTCACCTACTGGCGCTCGTTCGAGCAGCACGAAAGATCGCACGCCGACAAGATCTTCCAGTCGAAATTCGAGGCGCTCGCGACGATGTGCACCGAAACCCGGGAGTTCGGCTACGACATGCTGTGGCAGGGCACTCCCGAAGGGGGCTGAGCCTGCCGCGCGGCGAACGAGCTACTGTTCGCGGCGCCGATCTGCTCATACGAATTCGCGATCGAACGCATAGGAACGGAACTCGCTTGCTGCGCGCGGCAGGACTTCTGTCGCCGCTCTGCGGGCGACGGCCGGCGCGGCAAAGCCGGACCCGCACGGCCCGCGACGCTTCGGCGAGGCGGCCGGCTTTGCCGGCTGCCCTGCGGCACTCGCGCCCATGGCCTCGTCGCCAACTCACTTCGCGAACTGCGTTCGCTGCGTTCAGACAG
>CAZVNC010000688.1:0-1547 GCA_964628305.1 uncultured Ideonella sp. | reverse complement strand
CTCGCCTTACATCTCCGATGCGGTGGTGGTCGGCGACAAGCAAAAGTTCCTGACCTGCCTGATCATGATCGACTACGACAACGTCGCCAAGCACGCCCAGGACGTCAACGTGCCGTTCACCGACTTCGCCTCGCTGTGCCGGGCGCGCGAGATCAACGACCTGATCTGGGGGGAGATCGAGCGCGTGAACCAGAATTTCGCGCGGGTCGAGACGATCAAGAAGTTCCGGCTGATCGAGCAGCAGCTCACCGCCGAGGACGACGAGGTCACGCCGACCATGAAGCTCAAGCGCAAGTTCGTGAACGAGAAGTACAAGGCGATGATCGACGGCATGTATGCCGAGACTGTGTAACCCGCTAACGTGGCAACCAATCGCAAGGGAGGAAATGCGATGAGCAAGTGGACAATCTTCAAGGCGGTGACGGCAGCGACTGCGGCCGCAACGCTCGCCACCGCCGCCTCGGCGCAAACGCGAGGCGTCACGGCAACCGAGGTGGTGTTCGGCATGCCGACCGACCTGTCGGGCCCGGCCGCGACCTACGGCGTGTCGTCGTCCAACGGCGTCAAGATGCGCTTCGACGAGATCAACGAGGCCGGCGGCATCAACGGCCGCAAGCTCAAGGTGATCGTCGAGGATCAGGCCTACCAGGTGCCGAAGGCGGTCCAGGCCTGCAACAAGCTGATCAACCGCGACAAGGTGTTCGCCTTCGTCGGCCCGCTCGGCACGCCGATGAACAACGCCTGCTTCAAGGACCAGTTCGCGGCCGGCGTGCCCAACCTCTTCCCGCTGTCGGCGGCGCGCTCGATGTACGAGCCCTATGAGCGGCTGAAGTTCTACGGGGCGGCATCCTACGTCGACCAGATCCGCTCGGGCATCAACTACTTCGTCAAGAACAAGGGCGTGAAGAACGTCTGCGTGATGTACCAGGACACCGACTTCGGCAAGGAAATCCTCGAAGGCGCCAGGGAACAGGCCCAGAAGCTCGGCATCAAGATCGTCGAGACCACGGCGCACAAGCCGACCGACCAGGACTTCACCGCGCCGATCACCAAGCTGCGCGAGGCCAAGTGCGAGCTGATCGCGTTGGGCTCGATCGTGCGCGATTCGATTGTGCCCTACACGAGCGCCCGCAAGGCCGGCTGGAACGACGTGATCTTCCTCGGCGCCGCCTCGTCCTACGATTCGTTCGTTGGCGCGGCGCAGGGCATGGACGGCTTCTATGCCATGGGCCTGACCGAGATGCCCTACGTCGATTCGCCGGTCCCGTCGGTCAAGAAGTTCGTCGAGGACTACAAGAAGCGCTTCAACGTCGACCCCAACATCGGCGCGGTCTACGGCTACGTCGCCGCCGACCTGGCCGTCCAGGGCCTCAAGAACGCCGGAAAGGACCTGACGCTCGACAGCTTCATCAAGGGCCTGGAAGCGATCAAGAACTACAAGGACATCTTCAACGGTCCCGAGGTCAATTTCGGTCCCAACATCCGTCAGGGCGCGAACTCCTCGTTCCTGGCCGAGGTCAAGAACGGCAAGTGGGTTCGCGTGACCG
>CAZVNC010000687.1:0-1547 GCA_964628305.1 uncultured Ideonella sp. | reverse complement strand
TCCGCGAAGGCCTGCGCGGCATCGCCCGTTGCGTCGCGGGCGTCGGCGCGCAGGTCCAGTGCGCCGACGCGCTGCGCGTCGTTGAGCCCGGGCGCTGCGAGCAATTGCGTCATGCGGGCTTCGGCCCGATCGGCGAAGCCCTCCAGCAGATCGGCACGTGCGATCGCCATGTGCGCCGTGACGAGGTCCGGACGCAGCGCGAGGGCGCGCAGGGCGAGGGCACGCGCGTCGGCGTGCCGCTGTTCGCGGGCGGCGACCGCGGCGAGCGTCGCCAGCGGCTCGACATCGTCGGGCTTCAGCGCGGCGGCGCGCTCGAAGTGCGACCGCGCCCGCGGGAGCTGGGCCTGCATGAAGGCCGCCGTTCCAGCGTCCATGCAGGCACGAAATGCGTCGGGTTCGATTACGAGGGCCGCTTCGAGTGCAAGCTGGGCGTCAGGCAAATGGCCGGACCGCGCGAGCTGGCCACCCAGGCGGCGCAGGATCTCCGGCGTCGCCGAAGGGCCTGGCGAAGCACCGGTTTCGCGCGCCAGCGCTTCGCGAATCGAGCGAAGCAGCGCCGTGTGCGCGAAAGCCTGCAGGATCGTGGCGGCAAGTTCCAGCGCCTGAGCACGATCGCCCCGGCTCATCGCCGCGGTGATGGCCTCGAGCGTAGGTTCGCCAAGCTGCGATTCGAAGCCGTCGCTTGCCATCTTCGAGTTTCCTGCGAAGCCGGGGTCGAGTCGCATGATAGCGGCCTGGCCGGTCTCCTTCAGCGCGGGCGCTGGGCACGCGCCGCGCCGGCAAGAGTGCGGCCAGAGGTGCCTGTCGTGCCAACCCGACCGGCCGCGCCGGCCTACTGCTTGAAGCCCTCGATGGTCGCGGTGATCAGCACCGTCTTGGGCATGCCCTTGTCGACGAGGTAGTTCATGCCCCATTGGGTGCGGTCGATGACGGCTTCGAAGTCGCCGCCGCAGGCCTCGGTCTTGGCGCGCTGGTTCGGGTAGCAGCGGAACTGCTGTGCCTTCAGCACCACCGGGTGCGTCTGACCGAGCAGCGTGAGCTGGCCCGGGACTTCGATGAGGCGATCGCCGTCGAACACCAGGCGCTCGGAGACGAAGCGCATCGTCGGATGCTTGGCGGCGTCGAACAGGTCGGGCGTCAGCAGGTGCTCGTCGAACCCCTTCGAGCCGCTGTAGACGCTGCGCACGTGAACCGTGATGTCGACGGCGCCGGCCCGGGCCGCCTTGTCGAACTTCACGCTGCCCGTCACTTCGTCGAAGCGGGCGCGATTGATCGAGGCGCCGTTGTGGTCGATTGCGAAGGTGGCGTAGGTGTGGTCGTCGTCGATCCTGTAGACCGCCGGCTCGGCCTGCGCCGCGCCACAGGACAGGGCAGCGAGCGCGATCAGGGTGGCGATGGACGTCTTCATTCGATTCCTCTTCAACGGTTGGTTGTCGGTTTGTCGCGCCGGCTTCGATCCGGCCGGGTCTGGCGTGCATCGGCCGTGGATGAACTGTGTGCCGGCCGCGCCGAATCGATGCTGAACGGCCCGTTCATCTGCGGTTCAG
>CAZVNC010000686.1:0-1551 GCA_964628305.1 uncultured Ideonella sp. | reverse complement strand
CATCGCGGACTCGCGTCCCTTGCGCCATGAGCGAACGCCAGAGCCAGGTCCGGACCCGCTTCGCACCGTCGCCGACCGGCTTCATCCACCTCGGCAACATCCGCTCGGCGCTCTATCCGTGGGCGTTCGCGCGCGCCAACGGCGGCGCATTCGTCTTGCGCATCGAGGACACCGATCTCGAACGTTTCTCGGACGAAGCCGTTCAGGTCATCCTCGAGAGCATGCGCTGGCTCGGTCTCGACTATGACGAGGGGCCCTACTATCAGATGCAGCGCATGGATCGCTACAAGGCGGTGCTCGCGCGGATGCTCGCGCAGGGCAGCGCTTATCGCTGCTACATGTCGAGCGCAGAACTCGATGCGCTGCGCGAGCGCCAAGCGGCGGCCAAGGCCAAGCCTCGCTACGACGGCACGTGGCGCCCGGAGCCCGGCAAGACGCTTCCGCCGCTGCCGGCGGGTGTCGAGCCGGTGCTGCGCTTTCGCAATCCGATCGGCGGCGTCGTCGCATGGGACGACAAGGTCAAAGGGCGGATCGAGATCAGCAACGACGAACTCGACGATCTCGTCATCGCGCGGCCCGACGGCACGCCGACCTACAACTTTTGCGTCGTCGTCGACGACATCGACATGGCGATCACGCACGTGATTCGCGGCGACGACCACGTGAACAACACGCCGCGCCAGATCAACATCCTGCGCGCCCTGGGCGCCGAGCCACCGGTCTATGCGCATCTGCCGACGGTGCTCAATGAGCAGGGCGAGAAGATGAGCAAGCGCCACGGCGCCAAACCCGTGACGCAGTATCGCGAGGAAGGCTTTCTCGCCGATGGGGTCGTGAACTACCTCGCGCGCCTGGGATGGAGCCATGGCGACGACGAGATCTTCACGCGCGAACAACTGCTGCAGTGGTTCAACCTCGATCATCTCGGCAAGAGCGCCGGGCAGTTCGACGAGGCCAAGCTGCGTTGGGTCAACGCGCAACACATCAAGGCGACCGCGAACGCGACACTTGCGCCGCTGGTGGTCGAGCAACTGCGCCGGCGGGGCATCGAGGCCGAGGCGAAAGCACATCTCGAAGAGGTGATCGAACTCTTCAAGGACCGCTGCTCGACGACGGTCGAGATCGCCGATTGGGCGGCGATGTACTTTGCGCCGGTCGCCCCGTCGAGCGCCGATCTAGACGCCCATCTGACACCGCTCGTGCGTCCGGCCGTCGACACCTTGCGCGATGCACTGGTCAACGCCGACTGGAGCCGTGCCTCGATCCAGCAATGCGTGAAGGACACGCTGGCCGCGCACAAACTCAAGATGCCGCAACTCGCGATGGCGGTGCGCGTGCTGGTGTGTGGCCGGTCGCAGACGCCTTCGCTCGACGCCGTGCTGGCGTTGTTCGCGAAGGATGTCGTGCTCGCGCGATTGCGGGTGGGCTGAATCGCTGGCTATAATTCCAACTTCGCTTGAACGGCATGTGGCGCGAGCCGGGGCCGACGCAGCGCGGGGGGTATAGCTCAGCTGGGAGAGCGCTTGCATGGCATGCAAGAGGTCAGCGGTT
>CAZVNC010000685.1:0-1551 GCA_964628305.1 uncultured Ideonella sp. | reverse complement strand
TCGCGTTGGCGATCATCACGCAATCGAACGAAGCCGGCGCGAACGGCAACTCGGTGGCCGAACCGACGGCCAGATCGACCTGCCGCCCGCGCTCCGCCGGCAGGCTGCCCGCCGGACCGTCGATGCGCCGCACGGTGTAGCCGAGTTGCGCGTAGTTCTCGATCGCCAGGTCGATCTGCACCGGATCGAGATCGATGCCGTAAAGCCCCGCCTCGGGCGCGGCGGCGAGCATCAGTTGACCGACCGCACCGGTGCCGCAGGCGAGATCGAGGATGCGCCTGACCCGCGCCAGCGGCAAGCGCAGGACGAAGGCGCGATTCGCCGCGACATACGCCGGGTCATGCGCGAAGCGGTCGTAGGTGGTGTCGACGGTGGCAAGGTCGGACATGGACTCTCCTGGTCGTGTGGGTCGTTGGGGTGGGCGTGATTCGGGAACCCGGCGGATCACGGGATCCACGACCACACCGTGATCTTGAGGAATCGCGCGACGCTGCGCGTGAACGCCTGCCAGACCGGCATCGTGACGCCCTCGATCTTCGCGCGACCGGTCATGCCGGTCTTCAACTGGCCGGCCCGGTTCTCGATCGTCGCGATCACCTTGATGACGTTGCCGGTCGACTTCGTCGTGACGTTGCGGTCGATCGTCGTCACCGTGCCGTCGAACTCCTTGTCGTCGTAGTACGAAGTCGGGCGCAGACGGACTGTCGCACCCAGTTTGACAAACTCGATATCGGGCTCGGGGACGTCGACTTCGGCCGTCACGACACCGGTGTATTCGAGCGCCGCGAACGGCGCGCCTTTCTCCAGATAGCTGTTGATCTTGTCCTTCAAGTGCAGCGTCAGGATGTTGCCGTCGAAGGGCATGCGCAGCACCGTGCGCTCGAGCTTGGCCTCGTATGTTGCGCGCTCCTCCTTCAGGCTGGCGAGCTTGGCCTCGGCCGCCTCGATCTGCGACGCCGTCACCGGCGCCTTCACGAGCGCGAGTTCGGCTTGTTTTTGTACGACCTGCTGCGCGTCGGTCAGGTACTCCTTGCGCGCGTTGTCGTACTCCTCGAACGACACTGCGCCGGCCTTGTACATCTTCTCCAGACGTGGCGCCTTCTCGCGGCTGAACGCCTCGCGTGTGCGCTGAACCTCGAGCGCTTCCTGCGCGAGCTTGACCTCCTCGGGCCGGGGCAGGGTCTCGAGGTTCCTGAGGATCGCCGCCTGCTCGTCGATCTTCGCGTCGAGCACCTTGATCTGCGCGTCGTAGTCCGCGTGCGCCAGACGGGCAATCACCGTACCCTGCTTGACCGCCTCGCCGCCGTCGAAGTAGACCGCCTCGATCAGCCCCGGTTCGTCGGTCGAGATCACCTGCTTCTGGGTCGGGAAGATGACGAACGGACCGCCGGATTCGTAGCTGTAGGGAAGGAAGAGCGCCAGGATCAGGCAGACGACTGCGGCGGTCGTCCAGTAGCGCGTCTTGTGCGTCTGGACCTCGCCGGAAACGGCGTCGGTCGGCAAGGTCCGGCTGCGCCAGCGGTCGAACTGGGCCTTCTTCGCATAGGTCTC
>CAZVNC010000684.1:0-1554 GCA_964628305.1 uncultured Ideonella sp. | reverse complement strand
CGCGGCGATGGGGTCGCGCACGCGCATCGTCGGCGTCGTCTCGGCGCACGCGACCGCGTACCTCGACAGCGTGCGCGCCGGCCGGGCGGTCGAGGCGCCGGTCGCGACGCGGCTCGCCGACGGCATGGCGTGCCGCGTTCCGGACCCGGACGCGCTCGCTCTCATCTTGCGCGAGGTGGACGAGGTGATCGCCGTCAGCGACGACGAAGTGGCGCAGGCGATGCGCGCGCTGTTCGCCGACACCCACAACGTCGCCGAAGGCGCGGGCGCGGCGGCGCTCGCCGGCGCGCTTCAGCAGCGCGAACGCTGGGCCGATCGAAGCATCGGCCTCGCGCTGACCGGCGGCAACGTCGACAGCGACGTCTTCGCGCGCGTGCTGGCGGGCGGCCGCGCCTAGCACGGCGCACAGGACCGCGGTCAGTTCGTCAGGCTGTTGATCGCCGCGACGCCGAGGCCGAAGTTGGCGAGGATCTGGGTCCAGTCCTTCATGTTGCGCGTGAACGCGCGGCCCCAGGTCTCGAAGTCGAGCTGGTTCGGAACGATCAGCGCATCGCCCGGGTTCAAGACCTCGCCGTCGACCGACGAGCGCCCGAAGATGCCGCGGCTTTCGCCCGGGCTCTTGACGGTGCCGTCGGCGCGCAGGATGAACATGGCGCTCGTGTCGGCCGCCTCGTCCGGGCCGGCGATGCGCAGGTAGTCGGCGGCCGTGCGCCCATCGCGCCACAGGAAGGCGTTGTTGTTGGCGACCGCGCCAACGACCGTCACGAAGCCGGGCCGCGGCGGCACGATGATGCGGTCGGCGTTCTCGAGCGTAATGTCGGGCAGCGCGTCGACCGTGCTCACGTCGGGCGCGAGCTCGAGCGCGATGCGCCCGTTGGGCTGCACCTGCGACAGCCGCAGCAGTTGGGCCTGGGTTGCCGCTGCGCTCGCGGTCACCGTCGACGCGGCATTCGCCACGTCGCGCTGGTTCGCGGCCTCGCGCGCGGTCTGCGTCGCGGCGAGCGTCTGCAGGCGCGCCATCGCCGCGGCGAGATTCTCGGCCTGGCGCTTGCGCGTCGACTCGCGCGAGAACTCCAGACCGTAGACGTAGGCCTGCGGCGTGAAGCCCCCGGCGCGCATGATCAGCTGGCGCATCGTTTCGCCCGGCAGCAACTGGTAGACGCCCGGCGTGCCGACTTCGCCTTCGAGCGAGACGAGCCGGTTCTGGCGTGCGATCGGCACCCGGAAGTCGTTCTGGCCGAAGATGCTGACGACGTCGCCAGGCATCAACGCGATGTTCGCGGCCTGATCGTGCTGCAGCACGACCTTGCCGAGGTTGAACGGAATGATCTGCGTGCTCAAGTCCTGGCGGTTGAGCCGCTCGATCACCGCATAGTCCCAGTTGAGGTCGTCGAACAGTGTCGTCGGCAGGCGCGGCGTCCCAAGATCACCTCGGTGATGCGATGCGTGCCCGCCTCGGCGGGTACACCGACTGGGACCTGAAACAAGCGATCAAGGACATGCGTGCATCTCAGGCGCTCGGCACTATCGGGTCGTTCTCGCAAGGGTCGCAGA
>CAZVNC010000683.1:0-1554 GCA_964628305.1 uncultured Ideonella sp. | reverse complement strand
TGCACAGTTATTCCGGCGAACGGCGCGCCGCGGCCAAGGGCCTGGTCGAGTTCGACCACAAGTGGGCGCGCGTCGTCGGCGCCCGGGCCGAGGACGACGACGCCGACGGCCTGCCGCGCGTTGCGCGCGAGTTCGTCAACAACCTGCCGTTCACCTGCGGCCTGACGATCCAGTACGAGCGCAGCGCGCTGACGGGTGCGCACACCCACCAGCCACTGGCGGCCGGCTTCGATATCGGCAAGCGCTTTCATTCCGCGCCCGTTGTTCGTCTCGCCGACGCCAGACCGATGCAACTCGGCCATTGCATCGACGCCGACGCCCGCTTTCGCCTGTTCGTCTTCGCCCCCGCGGGCGATACGGGCCGTCCCGGCGGCACGGTTGCCGCGTTGTGCGACTGGCTGCGAGACGACCCGGCCTCGCCGGTGCGCCGCCACACCGCGGCCGGCGAAGACCTGGATGCGGTGATCGACACCCGGGCTGTCTTTCAGCAGAGCTTTCGCGAACTCGACTTCGGCGCCATGCCCGCACTGCTGCGTCCGCCGGTGGGCCGCTTCGGCTTGTGCGACTACGAGAAGGTCTTCTGCGCGGACCGCACGCGCGACGCCGACATCTTCGATCTGCGCGGGATCGACCGGACCGCGGGCTGCATCGTCATCGTGCGGCCGGACCAGTACGTCGGCCACATCCTGCCGCTGCACGCGCGCGCGGACCTGACAGCCTACTTCGCCGCCATCCTGCGCGTGCGGGGTTGACCTTTCCGACGGCCGCGATCCAGGGGGCCGCAAATCAGCTTTGATGCGAACGGCCGCATCGCTACGCTTTCGCCGCGCCGGAAGAAGGAACGGGCCCGGGTCGCCTCGAACAGGCGCCGGGTGCCTCCTTGAAGAAGCGGGCGAAATCCCGCGAGCTTGTGACTAGAATTCGTGTCCAAATTGGAGCACCGCGCATGAAACCGATATCCGCCAAGGTTGTGATGCTGTCGGTGGCGCTGGGGCTCGCACCCACGTTGCACGCGCAATCCGCTGGCGCCGCACCGCCAAGCGCCGCGCCGGCGGCGAACGCGCCGGCGCCGTTCAGCCAGGGCGAACTCGAGGCCATGCTCGCACCGATTGCGCTGTATCCCGACGCACTGCTGTCGCAGTTGCTGATGGCCTCGACCTACCCGCTCGAGATCGTCGAGGCGGCGCGCTGGCGCAAGGCGAATCCGAACCTGAAGGACAAGGCGCTCGAAGACGCGCTGCAAAAGCAGAGCTGGGACGCCAGCGTCAAGTCGCTCACCGCCTTTCCCGACGTGCTCAGCCGCATGAACGAGGACCTGGCCTGGACACAAAAGCTCGGCGACGCCTTCCTCGGGCAGCAAAAGGAACTGCTGGCCGCGGTGCAGACGCTGCGCCAGAAGGCGCAGGCCTCCGGCAACCTGAAGAGCAACGAGCAGCAGACCGTCAAGACCGAGACGCAGGAGAACCAGCAGGTCATCATCATCGAGCCGGCGAATCCGCAGGTGGTGTACGTGCCGACCTACCAGCCCACCGTGGTCTACGGCGGCTGGGGCTA
>CAZVNC010000682.1:0-1562 GCA_964628305.1 uncultured Ideonella sp. | reverse complement strand
GCGCATCCGTGCCGTGCTGCGGCGCAAGGCGCCGCAGGCGCTCGACGCGGCGGTCGAAGTCGCCGGCCTGAGGCTCGACCCCGCCACGCGGCGCGTGACGTGGGAGGTCGGCGATGCGCCGCAGGAACTGCGCCTCGGGCCGACCGCGTTCAGGCTGCTGCACTACCTGATGACGCATCCCGAGCGGGTGCACAGCCGCCAGCAACTGCTCGACCGCGTGTGGGGCGATCACGTGTTCATCGAGGAACGCACGGTCGACGTTCACGTCAAGCGGCTGCGCGACGCGCTGTCAGTGGCGCGCTGCGCGCACCTGGTGGAGACGGTGCGCGGCGCGGGCTACCGTCTCAGCGATCAGGCACACGCTGCGTCGGCCTGACACAAGCATGAGCCGGGGGCTGCTGCGGCACGGCGCGGTTCTCGCCCTGCTGCTGGGCTGCGTCGGCGCCGGAGTGCTTGTGGCCTGGTGGTCCGGCACGCTGCTGGCCGGGCTGTTGTGCACCGCCGCGCTGGGCCTGGGCGCGATGCTCGTGTTGCAGTCGATGCGCGCCGCGCGGCTGCTGGCCTGGCTGCGCGGCGATGCCCAAGGCGCGCTGCCCGAACTGGCGGGCGCGGCGGGCGACATCGGCCATCAGATGTACAAGGTGCTGCGCCAGCGCGAGCAAAGGATCGAGCACGAGCAGCAACGGCTGACGCAGTTCCTGGCCGCGGTGGAGGCGTCGCCGAACGGCGTGTTGCTGCTCGACGCCAATCACCAGATCACCTGGTGCAGCCGTGTCGCGGCCGACCATCTGGGCCTGGACCCGAAGCGCGATCTCGCCCAGCCGGTGACGAACCTGGTGCGCGCGCCGGCCTTCGTCGAGCACATGCTGCAGGGGCGCGCAGGCGAGCCGGTGATCTTTCCGGGCGTCGGCGGCATGCGCATCTCGGCGCTGGTCCAGCCCTACGGCGACGGCCTGAAGCTGGTGCTGACGCAGGACATCACCGAGCCCGAACGCACCGAAGCGATGCGGCGCAACTTCGTCGCCAATGTGTCGCACGAGATCCGCACGCCGCTCACCGTGCTGGCGGGCTTCGTCGAGACGATGAGCCAGTTGCAGCTTAGCGAAGCCGAGCGCGTGCGCGTGCTGGCGCTGATGACCGCGCAGACGCAGCGCATGCAGTCCCTGGTCGCCGACCTGCTGACGCTGGCGAAACTGGAGGGCAGCCCGCGCCCGCCGGCGGACCGCTGGACGAAGGTCGCCGATCTGATGAAGCGCGCACAGACCGATGCCGCCACCCTTTCCGGCGGGCGGCACGCGCTGCACTTCGAAGCCGGCGGCGATGCGCAACTCGCAGGCAACGAAGCCGAACTGCACAGCGCACTTGGCAACCTGGTCGTCAACGCGGTGCGCTACACGCCGCCGGGCGGCCGCATCGACGTGCAGTGGGCGGTTCGGGACGATGGCTGGGGTGTTCTGCGCGTCAGCGACTCAGGCATCGGCATCGCGCCCGAGCACCTGCCGCGGCTGACCGAACGCTTTTATCGAGTCGACGGCAGCCGCTCGCGCGACACCGGCGGCACC
>CAZVNC010000681.1:0-1569 GCA_964628305.1 uncultured Ideonella sp. | reverse complement strand
AGGTGCGGCCGAGCGCGTGCGCAGCGCGGTTCTCCGACGACATCAGCGCGAGGTGCAGCATCTCCTCGCGGCTGAGCCGGGTTCCGACCTTGAGCCGCGAACCGCTGTTCTTCTCGGTATCGACGTCATCCTGGGAGACCGTGATCATCTCATCGAGGGGCAGATTCGCCTCGGTGAGAACGAGCGCCGTCATCAGCTTCGTGATCGAGGCGATCGGCAACACCGCCTGCGCGTTCTTGCTCAGCAAGACTTCCTGCGTGTCAGGGTCGAGGACGTAGGCCACGCTCGATTTCAGATCCAGCGGGTCGCTCGTTGCGTGCAGGCCATACAGCGAACCGAACGACGGCTTCTGTACCGCGACGCTGACCACCTTGTATTTCGCTGCAGTCTTCTTGACCCGGGACTTCGTTGCCGACTTGGCAGCCGGCGCAGCCGTGACTGCCTTGGCAGACTTCTTCGACGCGGCCGGCGCGGCATGCGCGGACTGCGACGCCACCGGCACTAGCACCGCAATGGCAAGCGCCTGGAGCGTCAATCGAAGGCGTCTCTGGGTGGTTCGCAGGATCAACAACGCTCGTCCTCGGGTCGTGGCTTTCGGCGAAGTCTATGGGATAGAAAAATATTCCGCAAGATCAAAAACTTACGTCGCATTCCTCAAGTTGCGGTTCTGATCGAGCGGGCCCTTGGCAGGAACCGTCCTTTTCGACGCCGCCGCATCAACCTTGAGCCGCGACGCGTTCGGTCTTGCTGTGGAGCTTGTTCAATGCCGACAGGTACGCCTTGGCCGATGCGACGACGATGTCGGGGTCGGCGCCCACGCCGTTGACGACCCGTCCGCCCTGTTGCAGACGCACCGTCACTTCGCCTTGCGATTCTGTGCTGCCCGACGTGATCGCATTCACCGAATAGAGCAGCATCTCGGCGCCAGTCTGCAGCTTGGACTCGATCGCCTTCAGGCTCGCGTCGACCGGCCCGTTGCCGTCGCTCTCGCCATGCAGTTCGACCTCGCCGGCTGCAAATGCAACGTTTGCGTGCGGGCGCTCACCCGTCTCCGAGCGCTGCGACAGCGCGAGCAGCCGGTAGTGCTCATGCTCGGCGGTGACGGATTCGTCCATCACGAGGGCGATGATGTCCTCGTCGAAGATGTCGCTCTTGCGATCGGCGAGTTCCTTGAAGCGGGCGAACGCGGCGTTCACCTCGCCCTCCGACTCGAGCGTGATGCCGAGTTCCAGCAGGCGCTGCTTGAACGCGTTGCGCCCGGAGAGCTTGCCAAGAACGATCTTGTTGGCGGACCAGCCGACGTCTTCGGCGCGCATGATCTCGTAGGTGTCGCGCGCCTTCAATACACCGTCCTGGTGGATGCCGGAGGCATGCGCGAACGCGTTGGCGCCGACCACCGCCTTGTTCGGCTGGACGACGAAGCCGGTCGTCTGCGCAACGAGGCGCGACGCCGGAACGATGTGCCGCGCGTCGATGCCGACCTCGAAGCCGAAGTAGTCCTTGCGCGTCTTGAGCGCCATCACCACTTCCTCGAGCGAGCAGTTGCCGGCCCGCTCGCCGAGGCCGTTG
>CAZVNC010000680.1:0-1576 GCA_964628305.1 uncultured Ideonella sp. | reverse complement strand
CATGTAGGCTTCGCCGCGCACTTCCAGCACCGCCGGCGCGTCGCCGAACAGGCGCAGCGGCACCTGGCCGATGGTGCGCACGTTGTGGGTCACGTCCTCGCCGGTCTCGCCGTCGCCGCGGGTGGTGCCCTGCACCAGCACGCCGTCTTCGTAGCGCAGGTTGATCGCCAGGCCGTCGAACTTCAGTTCGGCGCAATATTCGACCGGCGGCGCGTCGTCGGGCAAGCCCAGCTCGCGGCGCACGCGCGCGTCGAAGGCCGCGGCGCCGGCGGCGGTGGTGTCGGTCTCGGTGCGGATCGACAGCATCGGCACCGCATGGCGCACCGGCGCGAAGCCTTCGAGCACGCGGCCGATCACGCGCAGGGTCGGCGAATCGGCCGTCCGCAGCGCGGGGAAGTCGGCCTCGATCGACTGCAGTTCCTGGAACAGGCGATCGTATTCGGCGTCCGGAATCTCCGGTGCGTCATGCACGTAGTAGCGCTCGGCGTGGTGGCGCAGTTGCGCGCGCAGTTGCGCGGCGCGCTCGGCCGTGCTCGCGGGCGGGATGTTGACGGCGGCCGGTGCGGGATCGGTCTGCATGTGCGACATTGTCCGACAGCGCCGCCCGGGCACACGGCTTCGGCGCGACAGGGGCGCACCAAAATCCACGGTGTCAGGCAGAGCAACGGAGAGCGGCGGATGGCATTCGAATACGACCTCATCACCCTCGGCGCGGGCTCGGGCGGCGTAGCCGCGAAGCGCCGCTCCGCAGAGCTAGGCGCGAGGGTCGCGGTCGTCGAGGGCAGCCGCGTCGGCGGCACCTGCGTCATCCGCGGCTGCGTGCCGAAGAAGCTGATGATGTATGCCGCGCAGTACGCAGACGCGCTGCGCGAGGCCGCCGGCTACGGCTGGTCGCTCGGCGACGCCGAGTTCGCGATGCCGCGCTGGGCGCAGGCCAAGGCGGCCGAGACGGCGCGGCTCGAAGGCGTGTACCGGCAACTGCTGTCGGCAAGCGGCGTCGAGTTGATCGAGGGCTTCGCGCGCGTCGTCGGGCCGAACCGGGTCGCGGTCGGCGAACGCACGCTCAGCGCGCGCCATCTGCTGATCGCAACCGGCGCGGCGCCGGTGCGCGACAGCCTACCCGGCATCGAGCACTGCGCCGTGTCGGACGACCTGCTCGACCTCGTCCACCTGCCGCGGCGCGCGGCGGTGATCGGCAGCGGCTTCATCGCGATCGAGTTCGCGAGCATCCTCGCGCGGCTCGGCGTCGAGGTCGGCCTGTACTACCGCCGGCCCTTGCCGCTGCGCGGGTTCGACGACGATCTGCGCCAGCGCGCGGCGCAGGCGCTACAGGCGGCAGGCGTGCGGCTGCATCCGAACAGTGCGCCGCAGCGCATCGACAAGCTGGAAGGTGGCCTGCTGCTGCGATTTGCCGACGGCGAAGCGCACGAGTTCGAGTACGCGCTCAACGCGACCGGCCGGCGGCCGAACACCGCGCAGCTGGGCCTCGAGACGCTAGGCATCGAACTCGGCGCCGACGGCGCGGTGCCGGTCGATGGACAGCAGCACACCGCGGCAGAACACGTCTATGCGATCG
>CAZVNC010000679.1:0-1578 GCA_964628305.1 uncultured Ideonella sp. | reverse complement strand
ATGAACGGCACGTAGTCGAAGCGGCAGACGCCACCCGACGGAATGGAATTCGGCGGGGCGCAGTTCGGCAGGCTCGGATTGAAGGAAGGAGAGGTGGTCTCCGTGACCGGATCGAACTGGTTGTAGTTGGCCGGGAAGGTCGTGCCGCTCGTCTTGTTCACTCCCCTGTCGGGGATGTAGGCGGTCTTCGCAAAGTCGCGGCTTGTGGCAGGTAGTGCGTTCTGCTTCGAGTACGAGATGCCGCCGAAGATGTTGAACTTCTGGTCGGCAAGATTGCCGTAGCCGCCAGTGATGCTCGCGGTGTACTGCTCGCCGCCGCCCGAAGCTTCGGGCCACGAGCCCGATGCCGACGCGCTGATGCCGGCGTACTCCTTGCGCGTGATGAAGTTGATCACGCCGGCGATCGCGTCCGAACCGTAGATCGCCGAAGCGCCGTCGGTCAGCACCTCGATGCGCTCGACGGCGCCGAACGGCAGCGAGTTCAGGTCGACCGCAGCCGCCAGGTAGGGGTTGTTCACCATCCGCTTGCCGTTGACGAGCACCAGCGTGCGCTCGTCACCGAGACCACGCAGGTTGGCGAACGCCGCACCGCCGGTGGACGATCCGACCGAGGTGGTGGTCGTGGTCGAGGACTGGTTCGCAGCGACGAAGGCGAGCGCCTGCTCGGCGTTCGTCACGCCAGCCTTGGCCAGGTCTTCGGCCTTGATGACCTGCACCGGCAGCGCCGCTTCGGCGGCGAGGCGCCGGATCGACGAACCCGTGATCTCGACGCGGTCGAGTTGAGTGGCCTGTGCATCCTGCGCGTGCGCCGGCAGCGCGCCGAGCGCCAAGCTGCCGCCGAAAGCGAGCAGCAGACCCTTGCAGAGCTTGGTCTTCTTGAACATGAGGACTCCTGAAGAAGCGGGAAGGTTGATCGATGGACCGAGGCCACTGGCCGACACCATCCGCGATTTGTGAACCGGATGTGTACGGACGCATAAGCCCTGTATCGGAATTGTCACGAAACCAAGAGCCCGACCGGCTAGGGAAATCCTTGACCGGTCGCGCGCGCAAGCGCGCCTGGCGCGGCTTCGGCTGCCGCCGGCGCAGCCGAGAGCCTTGATTCATGCGGGTTTGCGGGCTACGCCCGGCCGCGGCGCGCAACGTCGAAGCGGCGAACAGGGGGGCGAATCGCCGGCAGTTCCGTGCTTGCGTCGAAGCGCTTTCGTTGGACCTGAACAACAGTCGACGATCCGGCGCGTGCAGCCGCAGCCGCGTCCGGCACCCAAGCCCCGCCGCCGAGCGGCCCTCAGCGCCCTGGGCCTGACTGCGCCAACCGCGGCACCGCCGCGAGCAGCGAGCAGCGAGCAGCGAGCGCGTGTAGCCGGACTGCGGGTTCGAGAGGACGCGATCGGCCGGGACGGATTCCTCGACGCGGCCCTTTTGCATCACGACGACATCGTTGGCGATGTACTCGACGACACCGATGTTGTGGGTGATGAAGAGGTAGGAGATGCCGAACTCGCGCTGCAGCTGCGCGAGCAGGTTGAGGATCTGCGCCTGCAAAACGCGCAATCTGTATATCAACTCGACCCTGGA
>CAZVNC010000678.1:249-1578 GCA_964628305.1 uncultured Ideonella sp. | reverse complement strand
CCGGTTCGCCGCGTGTCGTCCCGGCGCTCATGACGGCAGCAGCGCGTCGACGAGCTGCGCGGCCAGCGCCGGCGAGGGCACCAGCGGGTTGAGGGCGAGCGCCGTCCGCAGGTCGTCGCGGTCGCGCGATACCGCGGCCCGCACGGTCGCCTGCTCGTATCGCTTCACCGTGGAGATGAGCTCGCGCGCGTGATCGGGTACCGGCGCCACCGGGCGCGCGTGCGGCCCCTGCGCATCGACGACGCACGGCGTCTCGATGATGTCGTCGTCGTCGAGGAACGGCAGGATGCCGCGGTTGGGCACGTTCAGCGGGATCACCGCGCCGGTGTTGCCGGCGATCGCCGAGATGGTCATCAGCGCGATCTTGTCGTAGCCCGAGAGCTCGGCCCAGTCGGGCTTCACGCGCGGTGTGGCGCTGCCCGATTCGAGCTGCATGTAACTGCCGTCGCGCGCCGCGAGGTACTGCTGGTAGCGCAGGATCGGATCGTCGACGCCTTTCGCGAGATCGGCGAAGAGCGCGTCGGTGAGCGCCGACACCACGCGCCCGCGGCTGGTGCCGGCCTTCTGCAGGTTGGCCAGCGCCACGTCGGGCCGGTAGTAATAGTAGAGATACTCGGTGGGCAGCATCCGCAACGCGCGCAGCCGCTCGCGTTCGAAGAGCGGCGCGCGATACGCGGCGTCGAGACGCGCGTCGTCGTCCCACAGGCGATCCATCTGCGGTGCGCCCTGGAACGTCACCTCCCGCAGCCAGCCCAGGTGGTTCAGCCCGAAGTAGTCGTAGTCGCAGGCGGCCGGCGGCAGGCCGAGCGCGTGCGCGGCGTCCTCGAAGATCTCGGCCGGCGTGTCGCAGATGCCGATGCTGCGCGCGCCGGTGTGCTGGTGCACGGCCTGCGAGATGATGCTGACCGGGTTGCTGAAGTTCACCAGCCACGCATTCGGCGCGCGTTTCGCGACGAGTCGGCCGTACTCGAGCATCGCGGGAATCGTGCGCACCGCCATCGCGAAGCCGGCCGGCCCCACGGTTTCCTGGCCGATGATGCCGTGCGCGATGCACGTCGCCTCGTCGGCCGCGCGCTGGCCGATGCCGCCGACGCGGATGCTGGTGATGACGAAGTCGGCGCCGTCGATGCACGCCTCGGGCGACGCGTGCGCGTCGAGCGGCACACCCGGCGCCATGCGCCGCGCGAGATCTGCGACGATGGCGAGCCGCGCCTGGTCGGTGTCGTAGAGATCGATGCGGTCGACGGCAAGCGTCGAGCGGGCGAAGCCGCCGACGAGCAGCGGCACGCGCACGCCGGCGCCGCCGATGAGGGCCAGTTTCACGAAGTC
>CAZVNC010000678.1:0-239 GCA_964628305.1 uncultured Ideonella sp. | reverse complement strand
ATCGGGATGTCGGCGTCCGCGCGGTCGCGGGGCGGGCCGGTCGCGGACGACGCGCGCCTGGCGCGCGGGCCACGGGTGGGCGCAGCAGCCGCGGCAACTGCCGCGCCCTGGGCAGGGCGTCGAGTCCACCCGCCGCCTGCGTCGACGCCGCGCCCACGCTGTTGCCGGTGGCGAGGCATGTCGCGGGCGAGGCGCCGCGCAGCCACGCCGAGAGGAAGCCGGCGTTGAAGGCGTCGCCG
>CAZVNC010000677.1:0-1588 GCA_964628305.1 uncultured Ideonella sp. | reverse complement strand
GGGATGTGCATTTTCGAGCTTGCCATTGGGGCAAGGTCAAGCATCGGGACGAAACGTGGGCCCTTTTTCAGCCCCTTGACCTTCACATGATGTCAAGGTTTATCGTTGCGGCATGAATACCGCCACCGTTGCCGAATTCACCCTCACGCTGCCGATCGTCGGCATGACCTGCGCGAGTTGCGTCGCGCGCGTCGAGAAGGCGCTGGCGCGCGTGCCCGGCGTCGATTCGGCGCAGGTCAACCTTGCGACCGAACGCGCGAGCGTGCGCGCCCAGGGGAAGCTCGAAACCGGCGCCCTCGTCGGGGCCGTCGAGCGCGCCGGTTACAGCATAGCCATCGATTCGGTCACTCTCGACATCGAAGGCATGACGTGCGCGAGCTGCGTCGCACGCGTCGAAAAGGCGTTGGCCAAGCTGCCGGGCGTGACGCAGGCGACGGTCAATCTCGCGACCGAGCAGGCGCAGGTGACGCTGCTCGGCGGCAGCGTGAGCCATGCGGAGTTGCTCGCCGCGGTGGCGCGCGCGGGCTACACCGGGCACATTCACGACGTTTCGGCGGCGCGCGCCGAGGCGCGCCAGCCGTGGCTGACCGAAGGCCGGCGCGTCGTGCTTGCCGCGCTGCTGTCGGCGCCGCTCGTGCTGCCGATGATCGGCGACCTGTTCGGACAGCACTGGATGCTTGACGGCTGGCTCCAACTGCTGCTCGCCACGCCAGTGCAATTCTGGCTCGGCGCGCGCTTCTATCGCGCCGGCTGGGCGGCGCTGCGCGCCGGCAGCGGCAACATGGACCTGCTCGTCGCGCTCGGCACGAGTGCCGCATTCGGCCTGAGCGTCCTCACGCTGCTCACGTCCGACTCGGCGATGCCGGCGCTGTACTTCGAATCGGCGGCCGTCGTGATCACGCTCGTGCTGCTCGGCAAGTGGCTCGAGTCGCGCGCCAAGCGGCAGACGACGGATGCGATCCGCGCGCTGCAGGCGCTGCGCCCGGACGTCGCCCGCGTGCGCGTGGACGGCATCGAACGCGAGGTGCCGATCGCCGAGGTGCGCGTCGGCGACGAGGTCGTCGTGCGGCCCGGCGAGCGCATCCCGGTCGACGGCGAGCTGCTCGAAGGCCTCACCCATGTCGACGAGTCGCTGCTCACCGGCGAGAGCCTGCCGATCGCACGCGTGCCGGGCGACCGCCTGACCGGCGGCGCGGTGAACGGCGAGGGCGCGCTGCTGGTGCGCACGACGGCGATCGGCGCCGAGACGCAGCTCGCGCGCATAGTGCGGCTGGTGGAATCGGCGCAGGCGAAGAAGGCGCCAATCCAGCGCCTCGTCGATCGGGTCAGCGCGGTGTTCGTTCCGGTCGTCGTCGTCATCGCGATCGCGACCGGCGTCGGCTGGGTGCTCTACGGCGCGCCGGTCTCGACGGCGCTCCTGCATGCGGTCGCGGTGCTCGTCATCGCCTGCCCGTGCGCGCTGGGCCTGGCGACGCCGGCTGCGATCATGGTCGGCACCGGCGTCGCGGCGCGCCGCGGCATCCTGATCCAGGACGTCGTCGCGCTCGAGACGATGCGCGACGTCGGCACGATCGCCTTCGACAAGACC
>CAZVNC010000676.1:0-1589 GCA_964628305.1 uncultured Ideonella sp. | reverse complement strand
GCATCGGGTTCTCTTCCTCGGGCTCGTAGCGCGAGCCGCCGATCAGCTTCTTGTATTCGTTCGACTTGAAGTCCGACAGCCGCACGATCACCGGCTTGGGCCAGAAGGCGGCGGCAATCGTCGCGACGCCCTCGGCGAGCTTGTCGACGTAGAACGCGCGCGGCGAGACATGCCCGCGCGCGACCGACTCGACCGCCTTCTTCAGATCCGGGTCGACGTTCGGATAGTCGAGCACCGCCTTCGGGTGCACGCCGATGATGTTGTTGATGATGAACTCGAGCCGCGCCAGGCCGACTCCCGAGTTGGGCAGTTGCGCGAACTCGAAGGCGAGTTGCGGGTTGCCGACATTCATCGTGATCTTTACCGGGCACGGCGGCAGCTCGCCGCGCTCGACCTCGCTCACCTCGGTCTCGATCAGGCCGTCGTAGATGTGGCCGGTGTCGCCTTCGGAGCAGGCGACGGTGACGAGCGCGCCCTCCTTCAAGGTCTCGGTCGCGTCGCCGCAGCCGACGACGGCCGGGATGCCGAGCTCGCGCGCGATGATCGCCGCGTGGCAGGTGCGTCCGCCGCGGTTCGTCACGATTGCGCTCGCGCGCTTCATCACCGGCTCCCAGTTCGGATCGGTCATGTCGGTGACGAGCACGTCGCCCGGTTTGACCTGGTCCATCTGCGCCAGGCTGTGCACGATGCGCACCGGCCCGGTGCCGATCTTCTGCCCGATCGCACGGCCCTCGGCGAGCACCGTGCCGCTGCCCTTGAGGCGATAGCGCAGTTCGTCGCCGCCGTGGCTGCGGCTCTTCACCGTCTCGGGCCGCGCCTGCAGGATGTAGATGCGCCCGTCGCTGCCGTCCTTGCCCCACTCGATGTCCATCGGCCGGCCGTAGTGCGCTTCGATCTTGATCGCGACCTGCGCCAGCTCGGTTACGTCGGCGTCGGCGAGCGAATAGCGGTTGCGCTGCTCGGTCGCGGTCTCGATCGTCTTCACGAGCTTGCCGCTCGCCGCGCGCTCGTCGGCGGTCGTGAACTCCATCTTCAGCAGCTTGGAGCCGAGGTTGCGGCGAACGATTGCCTGCTTGCCGGCGGCGAGCATCGGCTTGTGGACGTAGAACTCGTCCGGGTTCACGGCACCCTGCACCACCGTCTCGCCGAGGCCGTAGCTCGAAGTGATGAAGACGACGTTCTCGAAGCCGCTTTCGGTGTCGATCGTGAACATCACGCCCGACGCGCCGAGATCGGAGCGCACCATGCGCTGCACGCCGGCCGACAGCGCGACATCGGCATGCGCGAACCCCTTGTGCACGCGGTAGCTGATCGCGCGGTCGTTGTAGAGCGAGGCGAAGACCTCCTTCGTCTTCGCCAGCACCTCGTCGATGCCGACGACGTTCAGAAACGTCTCCTGCTGACCGGCGAAACTCGCGTCGGGAAGGTCCTCGGCCGTCGCCGACGAGCGCACCGCGAACGACGCGCCCGGGTTGTCCCGCTCGAGCGCGGCGAACTGCGCGCGGATCGCCGCTTCGAGCGGCGGAGAAATGGGCGCCTGCTCGATCCAGCCGCGAATGTCGGCGCCCGCCGCGGCGAGCGCGCGCACG
>CAZVNC010000675.1:287-1590 GCA_964628305.1 uncultured Ideonella sp. | reverse complement strand
GACATGTCGGGCGACGTGTTCGGCAACGGCATGTTGCGCGAGCATACTGCGAAGCTGATCGCGGCGTTCGATCATCGCGACATCTTCATCGACCCCGATCCAGATCCGGAAAAAACCTTTGCCGAACGCAAGCGGCTGTTCGATCTGCCGCGGTCGAGCTGGCAGGATTACGACAAGACGCTGCTGTCGAAAGGTGGTGGCGTCTATTCGCGCAGCCTCAAGCAGATCGATCTGTCGGCGGAGGCGCGCGACGTGCTCGGCCTGAAAGAGGCGCGCGTGACGCCGCAGGATCTGATGCGCGCGATCCTGAAGGCGAAGGTGGACCTGCTGTTCTTCGGCGGCATCGGCACCTATGTGCGCGCCGGCGGCGAGGCCGACGCCGCGGTCGGCGATCGCGCCAACGACGCCATTCGCGTCGTCGGAGCTGCGCTGCGCTGCAAGGTGGTCGGCGAGGGCGCCAATCTCGGCATGACGCAGCTCGGCCGTGTCGAGGCGGGGAAGCGTGGCGTCCGGCTGAATACGGATGCGATCGACAATTCGGCCGGCGTCAACACATCGGACGTCGAGGTCAACATCAAGATCGCGACCGCCATTCCCATGCGCGAGGGCCGCCTGACCCGCGAGGCGCGCAACGAACTGCTGGTGGCAATGACCGACGATGTCGCGCATCTCGTGCTGCGCAACAATTATCAGCAGACGCTGTCGCTCTCGCTGACGCAAAGCCGCGCGCTCGACGATTTTGGTTTTCAGCAGCGCATGATGCAGCTGCTCGAGGCACGCGGCCTGCTCGACCGTGCGGTGGAATTTCTGCCTGACGACATGGCGCTGGCCGAGCGCCGCCGGCGCTCCGAACCGCTGACGCGGCCCGAACTGTCGGTGCTGCTGGCCTATGCCAAGCTGACGCTGAAGGCCGAGCTGATCGAATCCGAGGTGCCCGACGATCCCTACCTCGCGCGTGAGGTCAGCCGTTATTTCCCGCTGCTGCTGGCCGAGCGCTTCCCCGATGCGCTGATGCAGCATCGCCTTCGCCGAGAGATCATCGCGATGCAGCTGTCGAATTCGATTGTCAATCGTGGCGGCTCGACTTTCCTCGTCCGGATCGCGGATCAGACCGGTGCGCCGGCGCCGCGGATCGCGGAGGCTTTCGCGGCGGTGCGCGACAGCTACAGCATGACCGCGTTCAACACCGACATCGAGCTGCTCGACAACCAGATCGCCAGCGAGCTGCAGCTCGAGCTGTTCACCGAGGTGCAGGATCTGCTGCTCGATCGCGTCGTCTGGTTCCTGCGCAACGTCGATTTCA
>CAZVNC010000675.1:0-270 GCA_964628305.1 uncultured Ideonella sp. | reverse complement strand
GACGTCGGCTCCCGACATTGTTCTCGTCGCGGCGCGGGCGAAGCGGCCGGTGGCCGATGTCACGGCGACCTTTTTCGCCGTGAGCTCGTATTTCAGCGTCGAGCCGATCCTGCGCGCGGCTCGGCAAA
Organism: uncultured Ideonella sp.; assembly: GCA_964628305.1. Taxonomy (GTDB): domain Bacteria; phylum Pseudomonadota; class Gammaproteobacteria; order Burkholderiales; family Burkholderiaceae_C; genus CAIKUF01. Next base: position 142 of record CAZVNC010000675.1, on the reverse strand, counting down.
TCCCCGCGACCGACTATTTCGACCGTCTTGCGCTCGACCGTTCGTTCGATTCGATCGGTGCTGCGCTGCGGCGCACCACCGCGTCGATTGTGTCCGGCGGCGCAACCGGCGAAGCTGGCGTCGAAAGCTGGGCCAGCAGCCG
>CAZVNC010000674.1:0-1593 GCA_964628305.1 uncultured Ideonella sp. | reverse complement strand
GATGGTGTCGGCGACGGCCGAATTGCCAAGATCGTTCGGGTCGATGCGGATGTCGGCATGCCAGCGCGCGTAGCGGCCGTCGTTGCGCTAACTGTTGCCCGAGCCGTCGTCCATGGAGAAGGCAAAGGCGATCGAGCTGCGCGCGGCATCGACGCGCCAGGCGCTGGCTTGGCCTGCCGCGACGGGCGGTGCGACGGTCGTCACGGTCGCCGGCGCCTCGGTCGCCGTGGCGGGCGTTTCAACCACCTCGAACGAGGATTGCGCCTGCGGCGATGTCGTCGCCGAGTTGCCGCTCAGCAATGTGAACATCGCAGCCGCAAGCGCGACCGCAATGGCGGACAAACCGACACCGACGATAGCGAGGCGAGCCGGGTTCTTCGGCGCAGGCTCGGTCTCATTCGGCGCGCGCAGACCCGGGATCATGTGCGCGAGCACTTCGTCCTTGTCGGAGAATTGGTGCTTCAGCGCCGCAAGCACATGCAGCGCCGCCAGACCAAGAGCGGCGTAGGCGAGCACAGCGTGTGCGCGGAGCGCGGCCTCGGCCGTATCCTCTCGTACGCCGAGGTCGGCTTGGTTCAGGCCGAACAGCGCCGGCACTTGGAAAAGGCCGAACCAGTGGGTCGCGACGGGCAACGGCGCCTCGTCATGGATCGACCAGCCGGTAGAAACATAAAGCCAGCCTGAGAGCGGCAGCCCGATCATCAGCGCGTAGAAGGCCCAGTGCGTCGCCTTGGCGATGAAGCGCTCCCAGCCCGGCATATGCGCGGGCATGGGCGGCGGCGGGTTGATCAGCCGCCAGGCGAGCCGCACGAGGCTGAGCGCGAGCACAGTGAGCCCGATCGACTTATGCAGTTGATAGGCGCGGAAGATGTTGGCGCCGACGTCGCCGTGCTCGGCGCTCTCGTGCATCCACAGACCCATCGGGATCATAAACAGGATCGCAACCGCGATCGCCCAGTGAAGGACGATCGCGACTGCCGTGTACCGTTGGGCTCTTGCCGCCATTTAGTTCACCGGCTCGCGCGTGGTGGCGCCCGGCACTGGCGCGCTCTCGATCGGGCGCGTGAACTCGGCTTCGATCACCAGTTCGACCTCATCGCTGACGCCGTCATTGCCGGCGCGCGGGATAAGTTCGTTGATCCCGAACTGCGAGCGCTGAAACGCGCCGCGCGCCGAAAAGCCGATCGATGAGACCTGCATGCCCATCGGGTGCGGGCTGTGGCTGCCATCGTAGGTGACGTCGAGCGTGATCGGGTGCGTCTGGCCGCGCAGCGTGAGGTCGCCGGTGACGCGCGCCGTGTTGGGGCCGGTCGATTCCACCGAGGTTGAGGTGAAGGTCGCGGTCGGGGAGCCGGCGCTGTCGAGCCAGGATGAGTTCTGGAGTTCAGAATCGAAATCGCGAGCGCCCGTGTAGGGCGTGTCGAGCGAGGTGACATCGACACTCGCTTGGATCGTCGATTGCGTCGGATTCACGGCGTTGAAATTGAGCCTGCCGGAGACCTTGTTGAAGCGCAGCGAATAGTGCGCGAGGCCGAAGTGCAGGGCGCGGACGGTCACCGTCGAGTGGTTCGGATCGAGCGCATATTCGCCGCT
>CAZVNC010000673.1:0-1600 GCA_964628305.1 uncultured Ideonella sp. | reverse complement strand
TCGGCCGACGGCGCGGTGATCTCGTCGACCACGGCGTAGGCGTCGGGCTCGGCCAGCAGCTGCTTGGCCAGCAGGGTGTGCAGGCCGTGACCGGCGCGATGCGCCACCACGTGGCCCAGCACCGGCTTGCCGAGCAGCGCCAGGTCGCCCACGGCGTCGAGGATCTTGTGGCGCACGAACTCGTCGTCGAAGCGCAGCGGGTTCAGCGGGCCGGTGTCGCCGATGACGATGGCGTTGTCGAGCGAGCCGCCGAGCGCCAGGCCCTGCTGGCGCATCCACTCCACTTCCTTCAGGAAGCCGAAGGTGCGCGCCGGGGCGATCTCGTCGTTGAAGCTCTGCTCGGTGATGCGCATCGTGCGCGACTGGTGGCGCAGCGAGGGGTGGTCGAAGCTGATCGTGTAGCTGACCTTGAAGTGGTCGGACGGATAGATGGCGATGTGCTTGTCGCCGCTCGCCACCGAAATCGGCCGCAGCACCTTCAGGTAGCGGCGCGGCGTCGACAGCTTCTTCAGCCCCGCTTCCTGGATGAGGAAGAGGAAGGGCGCCGAGCTGCCGTCCATGATCGGCACTTCGGGCTGCGTGAGCTCGACGATGACGTTGTCGACGCCGGCGCTGACGAGCGCCGCCAGCAGGTGTTCGACCGTCTCGACCGTGGCGCCGTCTGCGCCCAGCACCGTCGCGTAGTTGATGGCGGCGACCTGCTCGACCCGGGCCGGGATGTCGACGCCCAGGTCGGCCCGGCGGAACACGATGCCGGTGCCGGCGGCGGCGGGCTTCAGCGTCAGGCTGACGCGCGTGCCTGAATGCAGGCCGATCCCGGCGCAGGACACCTGACGCCGAAGCGTCTGCTGGAAGGCGATGGACACGTTGGCTACCGCGCTATCTCATAGCAAACGGGATGCCCGACATTTCACATCCGGATATGGACCAGTAAACCATTTGAATGCAGTCACTTAACAAACTCGACCCGAAGGGCGGACGGTCACACTGTGGCTGGCCAGCCACAGTCGGACTTCCACGCACTGTGGTCCGTTTGACACACCGTCAGAGCCTGAGGGCTTCTGCCAGAAACTGCCCGGTGTGCGAGGCCTTCACCTTGGCCACCGCCTCCGGAGTACCTTGCGCCACCAGGCGGCCACCACCCTCACCGCCCTCGGGCCCGAGGTCCACGACCCAGTCGGCCGACCGGATCACGTCGAGGTTGTGCTCGATGACCAGCACCGTGTTGCCCTGGTCCACCAGCCGGTTCAGCACGTCGAGCAGCTTGTGGACGTCCTCGAAGTGCAGGCCGGTCGTGGGCTCGTCGAGGATGTACAGCGTCTTGCCGGTGCCGCGCTTCGACAGCTCCTTGGCCAGCTTCACCCGCTGCGCCTCGCCGCCCGACAGCGTCGTCGCCGACTGCCCGAGCGTGACGTAGCCGAGCCCGACGCTCTCGAGGGTGCGCAGCTTGGTGGCGATGAGCGGGAAGTTCTCGAGCAGCGGCAGCGCCTGGCTCACCGTGAGGTCGAGCACCTCGGCGATCGACTTGCCGCGGTACTTCACGTCGAGGGTCTCGCGGTTGTAGCGCCTCCCCTTGCACTGCTCGCACGTCACGAACACG
>CAZVNC010000672.1:0-1607 GCA_964628305.1 uncultured Ideonella sp. | reverse complement strand
ATTCCCTCGCCTTCGGTTTGTGCAGTGGTGCAGGCGTAGCCGCGGATGCCGTGGCGCTGTGTCAGCAGCGCGACGCCGTTGTTGGCGTTGCTGCGCGAGAAGATCATCGGATCGTTGGCCGACGGGTCGCCGGGCAGGCGCGCCGCGTCGAGCTCGCCGCCGGTCGCCGAGTGGGCGTGCAGAGCTGCCAGATCCGGGTACTCCGACGTCATCATGCCGGCGCCGACCGCGCAGCCCCAGCGCGTCGCCGTCGCCTCGGTCGGGCGGATGCCGGCATCGGCCAACGCCTGCTCGGCGGCGACGAGCGCGAAACGGTGCGAGCGCGTCGTGTGCTTGAGCAGCCGGCGGTCGCCCGCGGCATGGTCCTGAAAATTCTTCACCTCGGCGGCGATGCGAACCGGAAAGCCGCTGGCGTCGAACTGGGTGATCGTCGCACCGCCGCTCTTGCCGGCGAGCAGCGCGGCCCAGGTCGATTCGAGGTCGTTGCCGACCGGCGTCACGAGGCCGATGCCGGTGATCGCGACACGGCGCCTGGATGGGGTCATTGCGCCTCCGGATTGCTTGTTTCGAGCCGGGCGGTGGACACCGTCTTGCCATCGGTGTCGGCGGAGAGCCTCAGGCGCTGCGGGTCGCTGCGGCGGGCTTCGATGCGCAGCACCTGGCCGGGTGCGATGAACGAGCGCATCTTCACGTGCGTCATGCGCACCGGCTTCGAGCCCGGCGCCGCGAGCTGCATCGCGAGCCGGATCTGGGCGTCTAGCAGCAGCGTCGCCGGAAACACCGGCCGGCGCGGAAAGTGGTCGGCGAAGAACGGCGCCTGCGTCGGCACGGTCAGCGTCGCCGAGATCGAATCGCCATCGACGACCGCATCGGCTTGCACGTTCGGTGCGACGATGCCGCGAAAACGTCCCGACGCCGCACCCGGGCCGCGCAGCAGCGCGAGGCGTTCGGCGAGCGCCTCAGGGGCGTCGAAGTCCGCTACCGGCAGCATCGGGCCAAGGCAGTCCGCAAGCTCGATCACGCGCCGGCCGGCAACACTCGCGAAGCCCGCATAGGCGACCGCGTCGTCGTCGCACTGTTCGATCTCGACCGCGAGATCGAGTGTGTCGCCGGGGCGCACTTCGGCGTGAAACGTCGTCTCGTTCGCGAGCGCGGCAACCGGGCGACCTCTAAAGCAAATGTGCTCCATCGCGACCCAGGCCGCGAGTTGGCCGACCGCCTCCGCGACGAGGCAGGACGGGAACGCCGCGATGTCCGCCGGCACCGCGAACTCGCCGCGCGCGCGAACGCCGGGTTCGAACGACACGATGCGGTCGACGAACGAGAAGGCGGCGAAATGATCTGACATGACGCCGTGGCCGGCTTCGCCGCTCAACTTGACTTGGCGGCGTCGCGCTGCGCGGTGATGACGAGCTTGCAGAAGGTCTCGGGCGTGAACAGGCGAGGAATGTCCTTCGCCTTCATCGGCGTCTTGAAGCGCTCGGCCGGAATTTCCGACAGATAGGCACGCAACTGCGCCATGCCGGCGTCGCTGACGATGCCGCCGCTCTCGAACTCGGCCTCTGTCAGCGAGCCGCGCGCGTTCTCGACGATCTTGCCGCGCGGGA
>CAZVNC010000671.1:0-1608 GCA_964628305.1 uncultured Ideonella sp. | reverse complement strand
GAACTGGCGATGAAGGTGACGCCGTTGCTGCTGATCGCGCTCGGCCTGTCGGTCTGCTTTCGCTCCAACGTCTGGAACATCGGCGCCGAGGGCCAGTTCATCATGGGCGCGGTCTTCGCGGGCGGCATCGCGATGCAGGCCGGGCCGGCGACGAGCCACTGGATCGTCGTTGCGATCCTGCTGGCCGGCGTGGTGGGCGGCATGGTCTGGGCCGGCATCGTCGCGCTGCTGCGCGACCGCTTCAATGCGAACGAGATCCTCGTCAGCCTGATGCTCGTCTACGTCGCCGACATGGTCCTCAACTACCTCGTCTTCGGCCCGTGGAAGGACCCGCAGGGCTACAACTTCCCGCAGACGATCACGTTCGCGGCGTCGACCCAGGTGCCGCGCCTGATGCAGGGGATGCGCGCCAACATCGGCCTCTTCATCGCGCTCGCTGCGGTCGGTGTGTTCTGGATCATGATGTTTCGCACCTACGCCGGCTTTGCGCTCCAAGTCGGCGGCCTCGCGCCGGCCGCCGCGCGGTATGCGGGCTTCTCGTCGCGCAAGGCGCTGTGGACGGCGCTGCTGCTGTCGGGCGCGACGGCCGGCCTCGCCGGTGCGCTCGACGCCGCCGGGCCGCTCGGCCAGCTCACGCCGCACGTGCCGGCGGGCTACGGTTTCGCTGCGATCATCGTCGCCTTTGTCGGCCGGCTGCATCCGATCGGCGCCGTGTTCTCGGCGATCCTGATGAGCATGTTCTACATCGGCGGCGAACTGGCGCAATCGCGGCTCGGACTGCCGAAATCGCTCACCGGCGTGTTCCAGGGCCTGCTGCTCTTCGCGCTGCTGGCGTGCGACACGCTCATCTACTACCGCATCCGCTGGGCCGCGCCGCGACCGGCGGTACCGAAGACCGCGCCGGCCGCGGCAGGGGGCGCCTGATGGAAGCCATCGCCCTCCTGATCGCCGCGACGCTGAACGCCGGCACGCTGCTCGCGTTCGCATCGCTCGGTCTGCTGATCAACGAGCGCTCGGGCATCGTCAACCTCGGCGCCGAAGGCATGATGCTGGTGGCCGCGATCGCCGGCTTCGCGACCTCGTTTCACACCGGCAGCGACGTCCTGGCGTTTGCCGCCGGCGCCGCCGCCGGTGCGCTGATGGCGGCAGCGTTCGGCGTGCTCGTGATCTGGTTCAACACCAACCAGTACGCGACCGGGCTTGCGCTGTCGCTGTTCGGCGCCGGCTTCTCGGCCTTCGTCGGCATCGGCTACGCGCCGGAGAAGCTCAGCGAGCGGCTGCGCTTCGAGGTGCCCTTCCTCGCCGACATTCCGTTCGTCGGCTCGGCACTCTTCAAGCAGCATCCGATGGTCTACGTTGCGATGCTGCTGACCATCGCGCTCACCTGGTTCCTCTACAAGACGCGCGCCGGACTCGTGCTGCGCGCGGTCGGCGAGTCGCCCGAGTCGGCGCACGCGCTGGGCTATCCGGTGCGCCGCATCCGCATGTTCGCGGTGATCGCGGGCGGCGCGCTGTGCGGCATCTCGGGCGCCTACGTGTCGGTCGTCTACACCCCGCTGTGGGTCGAGGGCATGGTCGCCGGCAAGGGCTGGATCGCGCTGGCGCTGA
>CAZVNC010000670.1:0-1615 GCA_964628305.1 uncultured Ideonella sp. | reverse complement strand
TGACGTCGACGAGACTCGCGCCGAGCGCCTCGAGTTCGCGCAGCGCGGCGCGCAAGGCGGCGTCGACGTCGGGCGCGAGCGCAGCGGGGAAGAATTCCGCCGGCAGGCCGATGCGCAGCCCGGCGAGCGGTCGCCCGGCGCTGGCGCCCTCGCGGGCCCGCGACAGCGCGGCATGAAAGTCCTGCGGCGGGCGCTGCGCACTCGTCGAATCGCGCGCGTCGAAGCCGCTCATCGCCGACAGCAGCAGCGCACAGTCCTCGGCGCTGCGCGCGAAGGGACCGGCCTGGTCGAGGCTGGACGCGAACGCGATCATGCCGTGGCGCGAACACACGCCGTAGGTCGGCTTGATGCCGGTGACGCCGGTAAAGCTCGCCGGCTGGCGGATCGATCCGCCGGTGTCGGTGCCGGTTGCCGCCGGCAGCAGCCGTGCGGCCACCGCCGCCGCCGAACCGCCCGACGAGCCGCCCGGGACGCGCGCCGCATCCCACGGGTTGGCGACGCGTCCGAAGGCCGAGTTCTCGTTCGTCGATCCCATCGCGAACTCGTCGCAGTTGAGTTTGCCGAGCGTGACCATGCCGGCCGCGGCCAGCCGTTCGACGACGGTCGCGTCGAACGGGCTGCGGTAGCCGGCGAGCATCCGCGAGGCAGCGGTCGTCGGCAGCGCTTCGGTGACGAAGATGTCCTTGTGCGCGAGGGGCACGCCGAGCAGCAAGCCGCGCTCGCCGGCCGCCCGGCGCGCATCGGCGGCGCGCGACGCGGCCAGCGCGCCTTCCTCGTCGACGCACAGGAAGGCGCCGAGTTGTTCGTGTTTCGAAACGCGTGCGAGCAGATGTGACGCGATCTCGACGCTCGACGCCTCGCCCGCGGCCAGCATGCGGCCGAGTTCGGCGACGCCCAGGGTGTGCAACGCAGCCGTCATCGCTGCGCTACTCGATCACTTGCGGAACGAGAAACAACCCGTCCTCGACCGCCGGCGCGTTGCGCTGGTTGGCTTCGCGGCGGTCGCCTTCGGTCACCACATCGTCGCGCAGACGCAGCGGCACCGCGCCGACGGCAGCCAGCGGCGTGTACAGCGGCTCGACGCCGCGCGTGTCGACGGCGCTCATGCGCTCGACGATCGCAAAGAAGCCGTTCAGTTGGGCGAGCATCGCCCCGGCTTCTTGCGGGTCGAGCTCGAGCCGCGCCAGATCGGCGATTCGGCTCACGTCTTCAGGACGCAGGGGCATGGGCAATCTGTTCGCGAAAATTGGAACTGGCGATGGCTGCTGGAGGCAGCGTCGACAGCGGAAGATGCAGGGGCTTGAGGTATTATCTCCGGTTATCCACAGCCCCCGCCGCTGCCGACAATGCGCGTTGCGACGCGCGGAACCGGCGCCCGACCGGGCTGCGCCAGACACGTCCCCGGCGCCGGTCAGGCAGTAGCCGACGCGGGTCAAGAGCCCATGCGATGCGCGTTCAGCGGCGCTCGAAGCCCTCGCCCCGACTGCGTCCGACGCTTTTCCGCACACCAATCTCCGATTCATGTTTGCTTCCCTGCGCCGCTATTTCTCCACCGACCTTGCAATCGACCTCGGCACCGCGAACACGCTGATCTACGTGCGCGGCAAGGGCATCG
>CAZVNC010000669.1:0-1616 GCA_964628305.1 uncultured Ideonella sp. | reverse complement strand
ATCCAGTTCGAGTTCGGCAATCAAAGGAGCATGGTCGGAACAACGCGCCCAGGCCAGCCCCTGCGGTACATGCATATGGCGCACGCGGAAGCCGCGCACGTAGATGCGGTCGAGCGTCAACCAGGGGGCGAAACTCGGGAAGGTGCGCGACACCCCGGACTGCGCGTCGCTCGCCGGCCGCCACGACAGCAAGCGGTCGAGCAGGCCGCCTTCCGGCGGCGGCGAAGTCGCGGCAACGGCGACCTCCTGCACACCAAGGAGGTCGCGCAACAGGCCATCGACGCGTTGCTGCCAGTCATTGAAATCCCCGGCGATGATCAGCGGTGCGCTGGCCGGCACTTTGCGCTGCACGAAATCGGCGAGGAAGGTCGCCTGACGGACGCGACTGCGCTTGATCAGGCCGAGGTGTACGCAGATCAGGTGCACCTCACGGCCGCGGCCGCGGCCAAGGCGCGTTACCGCGTGCAGCAGGCCGCGTTTTTCGAGCGCGTGGTCCGAGATGTCGTGATTGGCAGATTCGGTGATCCGGTGACGCGAGAGGATCGCGTTGCCGTGGTGGCCGTGCGGGTAGACGGCATTCATGCCGTAGGCGCGATGCGCGTAGGCGCCACTGGCCAGAAAGTCGAGTTGCGTGCCGAACGGGTAGCCGGGGTGGTGCGCCAGCCGCTCGTTGCGGTCCTGTACCTCCTGCAGGAAGACGATGTCGGCATCGATCGCCTCCAGCGCCAGACGCACGTCGTGGATGCGCGGTCGCCCCCGAATCCCGGTGACGCCCTTGTGGATGTTGTAGGTTGCAACCCGGAGCTTCATGGCGGAGTCAGGTAAGTGGCGGCGTGCGCGGGGCTCACGGCGGATGCTCGAAGTAGCGATCGAAGAGCGTTGGGTCGTCAAAATGGCGCCGCCCGACAAATGCCGTCGCGTGGCGCCCCCATTGTCGCATCTGCCCAGCGCTAGCGATACCCATCGGCCAGAAGTAAAAGCGTTCGATCCGCTCGCTGCCGGCGATCAGGCCGTCCGGCGCGAAAGCGCTGCGCGTGCCACCGTCGGGTAGCGGCAGCGAACGTAGCTGATCGTCGTCGCGCAACGAGAGGACGATGGCGTTGTCGTCGTCGTTGCCCTCCATCGCGGTTTCCGCGCGCTGCAGGTAGTGCGTAGCGGCAGCGAGCCTGAGGACGACCCGTTCGTTGGCGGCCGGTGAGCGCAGCGTCTGGACGACGAAGAGACCTTCCTCGATACCCTTCACTTGCGGGCGCGCTCGCACTCGCTCGGTCGGCAGGAACAAATGATAACAGCCGCAAGGATGAATCGTGTCGTAGACCAGCGCCGTGCCGTCCGCGTCCAGCGTGACGCGCCAAAGCAGGCCGTCGAGCCGACCGGCGAGAAGGTCTACCGCCTGCTGACGTGGACGGGCAGCGAACCAGACAGCGTAGGTGAGCTGCAACAGCCAGCGCCCACCGAGCCGGGTATGGCCCGTGCGCACATACAGCACCGGTTCGTCGACGTCGACGCCAACCTGCAGCCGCCCCGGCTCACGCCGCCAGACGAGCGCGCCAGGCCGATCATCGTCACCCGCGGTGTCGATCTCCAGGGTCGGCGCGTGGCGGACGACGAGGCTT
>CAZVNC010000668.1:0-1618 GCA_964628305.1 uncultured Ideonella sp. | reverse complement strand
TGGTGAAGAGCAAGAGCAACACCTTCGTCGTCGCCGGCAACGCCCACCCGCAGACGATCGAAGTGATCCGCACCCGGGCGGCGCCGCTCGGCATCACGGTCGTGCTTGCAGAGTCGGCCGAGGAGTGGGAGCGCCTGCTCGACGGCGGCGACTACTTCGCGGTCCTCGCGCAGATCCCGGCGACGAACGGCTCGATCCACGATCACCGTGCCGACGCCGCGCGCATCCATGCTCGCGACGCCGCCTTCATCGTCGGCGCCGACCTGCTCGCGCTGACGCTGATCGTGCCGCCGGGCGAACTCGGCGCCGACATCGCCTACGGCAGCACGCAGCGCTTCGGCGTGCCGATGGGCGGTGGTGGGCCGCACGCCGCCTACCTCGCCTGCTGCGACGAATACAAGCGCAGCCTGCCGGGCCGGCTGGCCGGCGTCAGCATCGACGTCCACGGCGCGCCAGCCTACCGCCTCGCGCTGCAGACGCGCGAGCAGCACATCCGGCGCGAGAAGGCGACGAGCAACATCTGCACCGCGCAGGTCCTGCTGGCAGTGATCGCGAGCATGTACGCCGTCTATCACGGCCCGGCCGGTCTCGAGCGCATCGCGCAGCGCGTCGCGAGCTACACCGCGATCCTCGCCCAGGGCTTGCGCGAGCTTGGCGTCAAGCTGCGGCGCGACACTGCGTTCGACACCCTCACCCTCGATACGGGCGACGCCACTGCAGCGATCGCGGCGCGCGCGGTGGCGGCCGGCATGAACCTGCGCCGCTATCCCGAATGGGGCGACACGATGCTCGGCATCTCGCTCGACGAGACGACGACGCGCGACGACATCCGCTCACTGTGGAACCTGTTCGCCTCGCCGGGCCAGGCGCTGCCCGGCTTCGATGCCTTCGAGGCCGGCGTCGAACCGTTGATCCCGAGCGCGCTGCGCCGCACGAGCGGTTATCTGACGCACCCGGTCTTCAACACCCATCACAGCGAGACCGAGGTGCTGCGCTACATCCGCAGCCTCGCCGACAAGGACCTCGCACTCGACCGCTGCATGATCCCGCTCGGCAGTTGCACGATGAAGCTGAACGCGACGAGCGAGATGATCCCGATCAGCTGGCCCGAGTTCGCCAATGTCCACCCGTTCGCGCCGCGTGATCAGCTGGCCGGATTCCAGGAGTTGAACGACCAGCTCTGCGCCTGGCTCGCGCAGGCGACCGGCTATGCGGGCGTCAGCCTGCAACCGAACGCCGGCTCGCAGGGCGAGTACGCCGGTCTGCTCGCGATTCGCGCCTGGCACGCGAGCCGCGGCGACGCGCAGCGCGACGTCTGCCTGATCCCGGAGTCGGCACACGGCACGAATCCGGCGAGCGCCGGCATGGTCGGCCTGCAGGTGGTCGTCGTCAAGTGCGACGCGATGGGCAACGTCGATCTTGCCGACCTGCGCGCGAAATGCGAGAAGCACAGCGCGCGGCTTGCCGCGGCGATGATCACCTACCCTGCGACCTACGGCCTGTTCGAGGCGCGCGTGAAGGAGCTCTGCGCCCTCGTCCGCCAGCATGGCGGGCGGGTCTATGTCGACGGCGCGAACCTGAACGCTCTCGTCGGCCTCGCAGCGCCGGGCGAGTTCGG
>CAZVNC010000667.1:0-1619 GCA_964628305.1 uncultured Ideonella sp. | reverse complement strand
CGGCCTGGCCGTGGCCGCCGCGTTGCAGGTCGACCATGCCGTTCAGCAGCGACAGGATCGCGACCGACAGCAGCGCGAGCCCGGCGATGTCGAAGCGCCGGTCGCTGCGCATCTCGGCCCCGCCGGGTGCGCTCTGCGGCAGGTAGCGCCGCGCCATCCAGAGCGCGACAAGGCAGAACGGCACGACGAAGAAGAAGATCGATCGCCAGCCGAACAGATCGACCAGCACGCCGCCGATGCCGGGCCCGACGGCGGGCGCCAGCACCACTCCCATGCTGAACAGGCTCATCGCCCGCACCTGCTCGTGGCTGGCGAAGGCGTTCATGATGATGATGGTCGGAATCGGCTGCAGCAGTCCGGCGGCCAGGCCCTCGGCGACGCGCATCGCGAGCACCCATTCGAAGCTCCAGCCCAGCCCGCCGCCGATCCCGCCCGCCATCAGCAGCGCGATCACCGCCATGTAGGCGCTGCGGTAGCCGAGCCGCTCGAGCAGCCAGGGCGTCGCGAGCATCGAGATCGTCATCGCCGCCATGAAACCGGCCGACAGCCACTGCGCGCGATCCTGCCCGAGCAGGAAGACGCGGCTCATGTCAGGGAGCGCGACATTGACGATCGTCGACGACATGATCGACGCGACGTTGCCGATCATCACCGTCACCAGCACCCGCCAGCGATAGCCCGGACCGTGCCGCTCGCGCAGCACGACGCTCGATTCGCGCACGCGCGGCAGGCTGGAGTGGGGCATGGCGCTGGCTTGCGGGGTGAGGCGGTTCGTCACATTGTCCGACGAAGCGCCGGATCGGAAATCGCGCGCGATCAGCGCGAGTCGATGCGCGTGCCTGGCATATCGGTGCGGCGCGGCAAGCGTTCGTGCCTTGCGGTGAGGAGCGCCGGCGATTGACGCTTCGCAATCGATCCGGGTCCGCCGCTGTCATGATGCAGTGCCGATCGGGTATCGAGCGGGCCGGGGCGGCTCGCTCGCACGCGACGCAGACCGACGAGCCTCACCGACGTGGAGGGTCGCTTGATGACACCCAGTTCCGCCGCCCGCGACCTGCAAGGCCTGGTGCGAGCCGCATCGCTCGCCCCGTCCAGCCACAACACGCAGCCCTGGCTGCTCCGGCTTTGCGGCTGGAGCATCGAGCTGCTCGCGGACCGCACCCGCGCGTTGCCGGTGAACGATCCACTGGATCGCGAGCTGACGATCAGTTGCGGCTGCGCCTTGCTCAACCTTCGGGTTGCGGCCGCTGCGGCCGGCCTGCAGGCCGAGGTCGAGACATTGGCGGACGAGGCAGAGGGTGACTTGCTCGCCCGGGTGCGCCTCGCGCGCACTCCCGCGCCGCTGTCCGACGCCGAGCTCGAGAGTGCAATTGCCGAGCGCCGCACCTGCCGCGAACGCTTCGCAGCGACGGCCGTCGATGCGCAGACCTCGCAAGCCCTGGTCGAGGCGGCAGCGAGCGAAGGCGCGACGCTGACCGTCCTCGAGCGCAGCGACCAGCGCCTGGGCGTGGCAGCGCTCGTCGCCGAGGGCGACGCCATGCTATGGGCCAACCCGAGCTGGCGGCGCGAGCTGGCGGCCTGGATGCATCCGCGGCGCCGCGGTGACGGCCTGACGCTGC
>CAZVNC010000666.1:0-1620 GCA_964628305.1 uncultured Ideonella sp. | reverse complement strand
AGCAGCTGATGAAGCTGGGCCAGATGGTCACCATCAACCAGCAGCTCGACCAGGAGACGGCGATGATCGTCGTCGAGGAGATGGGCCACAAGGCCTTCGCCGCCAAGCTCGACGACCCCGAGGCTTTCCTCGAGGAAGGTGCGGACGATGCTAACGCGGAGGCGATGCCGCGTGCGCCGGTCGTCACCGTGATGGGCCACGTCGATCACGGCAAGACCTCGCTGCTCGACTACATCCGGCGCTCGCGCGTCGCGGTCGGCGAGGCGGGCGGCATCACGCAGCACATTGGCGCCTACCACGTCGAGACGCCGCGCGGCATGATCACCTTCCTCGATACGCCGGGCCACGCTGCGTTTACCGCGATGCGCGCGCGCGGCGCGAAGGCGACCGACATCGTCATCCTCGTTGTCGCCGCGGACGACGGCGTGATGCCGCAGACCAAGGAGGCGATCTCGCACGCGAAGGATGCGGGCGTGCCGCTCGTCGTTGCGATGAACAAGATCGACAAGCCCGAGGCGAACATCGAGCGGCTCAAGTCCGAACTCGTCGCCGAAGGCGTCGTCCCAGAGGAGTTCGGCGGCGATTCGCCCTTCGTTGCCGTCTCGGCCAAGACCGGTTCGGGCGTCGACCAACTGCTCGAGCAGGTGCTGCTGCAGGCCGAGGTGCTCGAGCTTGCGGCGCCGGTCGATGCGCCGGCCAAGGGCCTCGTGATCGAAGCGCAGCTCGACAAGGGTCGCGGTCCGGTCGCGACGGTGCTTGTCCAGTCGGGGACCTTGAAGCGCGGCGACGTCGTGCTCGCCGGCTCGAGCTACGGCCGGGTGCGCGCCATGCTCGACGAAGACGGCAAGACGTGCGCCGAGGCCGGGCCATCGTTCCCGGTCGAGATTCAGGGCCTGACCGAAGTGCCGCAGGCGGGCGACGAGTTCATGGTGCTCGCCGACGAGCGCCGCGCGCGCGAGATCGCGACTTTCCGCCAGGGCAAGTACCGCGACGTGAAGCTGAATCGCCAGCAGGCGGCGAACCTCGAGAACATGTTCGACACCGCCGGCGCGTCGCAGACGCTGTCGCTGATCGTGAAGGCCGACGTCCAGGGCTCGCAGGAGGCGCTGTCGCAGTCGTTGCTCAAGCTCTCGACCGACGAAGTCAAGGTGCGCGTCGTACACGGCGCGGTGGGCGCGATCAGCGAGAGCGACATCAACCTCGCGATCGCATCGAAGGCCGTCGTCATCGGCTTCAACGTGCGTGCCGACGCCGGGGCGAGAAAGCTCGCCGAGGGCAGCGGCGTCGACATCCGCTACTACAACATCATCTACGACGCGGTCGACGAAGTGAAGGCCGCGATGACCGGCATGCTCGCGCCCGAGCAGCGCGAGGAAGTCATCGGCAGCGCCGAGATCCGCAAGGTGTTCGTCGCCTCCAAGATCGGCACTGTCGCCGGCAGCATGGTCACCTCGGGCGTCGTGCGCCGCGGCGCGCGGTTCAGGCTGCTGCGCGAGAACGTCGTCGTGCACACCGGCGAGGTCGATTCGGTGCGGCGCGAGAAGGACGACGTGCGTGAAGTCAAAGAAGGCTTCGAGTGCGGCATCAAGCTCAAGAACTACAACGACATCGCCGAAGGCG
>CAZVNC010000665.1:0-1621 GCA_964628305.1 uncultured Ideonella sp. | reverse complement strand
GCTCAACACGCAGGGGGCGGCGCTGGCACGCCTCGATCGGCCCGAGGAGGCGGTCGCCGCGATTGAGCAGAGCATCGCCGTCGCCGAAGACCAGGGCCTGCTGCAGGCAGCGTGCCGCGGCTACGCCAACCTCGGCGTGCTTTACGCGAGCTTTCATCCGGCGCAGGCGATCGCGACCTGCCGCCAGGGCCTGGCGACGGCCAAGCGCATCGGCGACCTCGGATTCGAGTCGCGCCTGTACGCGAATCTCGCGGTCGCCTACTGTGCACTCACCAACCAGTGCGACATCGAAGGCCTGCGCGCCGCCGAGGCGGCGATCGCCCTCGACCGCAGACTCGGCCAGCTCGACCACCTCGCGGTGCCGCTGATCGTGCTGGCGCAGATCCACCAATGCCACGGCGACCCGCAGCAGGCGCTGCGCTACTACGGCGAGGCCTGCGAACTCGCCGAGCGCATCGGCGAGCCGCAACTGCTGTTTCCGGTCTACGACGGCCTGGGGACGTTGTACCTCGACCAGGGCGACGTCGAGCGCGCCGAGCGCTACCTGACGCGCGCGAACGAGGTTTGCGACCGCGCCGGCCTCGACCGCGACGCGCTCGTGGTGCTACCCTTTCTGGCCTGATCAAGGCGAAGGAGGATCCGACCATGAATCCCCGAACCCCACTCGCACCCGGCGCGACGGCGCCCGACTTCTCGCTGCCGGCGGTGCACCGCGACGGCACGGTCACGCTTGCCGAGTACAAGGGCCGCTCGCCGCTGCTGCTGACGATCTTTCGCGGCCTGTACTGCCCGTTCTGCCGCCGCGCGCTCGCCCAGTTGAGCGCGATGAGCGAGCGGCTGCGCACGGCGGGCGCCGAGGTGCTGGCGGTCGTCGCGACCGAACCCGACAACGCGAGGCTCTATTTCCGCCTGCGCCCGGCGGCGATGCCGCTCGCGGCCGATCCGCAGTGCACGACGCACACTGCCTACGGGCTGCCGGTCGCACCACTCGACGAGCAGGCGATCGCGCAGCTCGACGCGATCAAGATCAATCCCACCGGCGAACTGGCGCAGCCCCTCGGCCTGTTCGAGGCCGGTGCGGCCCTCAATGCACTGCACGGCTACACGTTGAATGCGACCGACCAGCGTGACATGGAGCGCCAGGGCGCACAGGCCAAGGGACAGTTCCTGCTCGACCGCGAAGGCGTCGTGCGCTGGACGAACATCGAGTGCGCGCGCGACGGCTTCGCCGGGTTCGGCAGGTTCCCGACCGAGGACGAGCTGCTGGGCGCGATCGCGACACTGCATTGAGCAGCGACGCGACGTCGAGCTGCGCGCCCGGCGCCGCCGGGCTGCCCGTCCACGTCCGCCTGCGCCCGACCATGCTGTCGGACCTCGACTTCGTGCTCGGCGTCGAGCGCGATCCGGGCAACCTGCCTTCGATCACGCCCTGGGAGCGCACGCAGCACGAGGGCGCGGTGCGCTTCCCGGACTTTCGCCACTTCATCGTCGAAGCGGGCGCAGGCACGCAGGCGGCGGGCTTCGTGATCCTGCAGGGCTGCCGCAGCCCGCACCGCGCGGTCGAGCTGAAGCGCATCGTGCTGCAACGCAAGGGCGAGGGGCTCGGGCGCGCGTGCGCGCG
>CAZVNC010000664.1:0-1621 GCA_964628305.1 uncultured Ideonella sp. | reverse complement strand
GTGATCAGCGTCTTCATCTGCTTGGGCGTGAGGTTCTGCGCCTCGTCGATGATGAGGAACTTGTTGAGGAAGGTGCGGCCGCGCATGAAGGCCATGCTCTTGATCTTGATCTTGCTGCGCACCAGGTCGTTGGTCGCCGCGCGGCCCCATTCGCCGGCGCCGCCGTCGCTGCGCGAAAGCACCTCGAGGTTGTCGTCGAGCGCGCCCATCCACGGGTTCATCTTCTCTTCCTCGTTGCCGGGCAGATAGCCGATGTCCTCGCCGACCGGCACCGTGACGCGGGTGACGATGATCTCGCTGTAGCGCCGGTCGTCCATCACCTGACTCAAGCCGGCGGCAAGCGTCATCAGCGTCTTGCCGGTGCCGGCGGTGCCGGTCAGCGTGACGAAGTCGCAGTCCGGATCGAGCAGCAGGTTGAGCGCGAAGTTCTGTTCGCGGTTGCGCGCCGTCACGCCCCAGACCGAGTTCTTGGCGTGGGTGTATTCCTTGAGCGTGCGCAGCACGGCGGTCTTGCCGGTGATCTCGGCCACCTTCGCGTAAAGCGGCGCGGTGCCTGCCGCCTCGAGGTAGGCGAACTGGTTCACGAACAGCGTCGGCACGAGCGGGCCGGCGATGCGGTAATAGGTCAGCCCGCCCTGGTTCCAACTCTCCATTGTCTTGCCGTGCTGGTCCCAGAAGTCGGCCGGCAGGGCGAGCACGCCGGTGTAGAGCAGATCACCGTCGTCGAGCGTCTTGTCGTTGAAGTAGTCCTCGGCGTTCAGGCCGAGCGCGCGCGCCTTGATGCGCATGTTGATGTCCTTCGACACCAGCACGACTTCGCGCTCCTTCATCTGCTCGCCGAGCGCCTTGACGACGCCGAGAATCTGGTTGTCCGCCTTGCCCTGGGGCAGCCCGGCCGGCAGCGCGGCGTCGACGAACGTGGTCTGGAAGAACAGCTTGCCGCCGGCTTCGCTGTGGCCGGTGCGCGCCAGCGGCAGGCCCGCGCTCATGTCGTTGCCGCCGTTGCTGCGCGTCGCCGCGGCGACGAGCGCGTCGAGGTCGCGACTGACCTGGCGCGCGTTGCGCGCGACCTCGCTCATCCCCTTCTTGTGATCGTCGAGTTCCTCGAGCGTGATCATCGGCAGGTAGATGTCGTGCTCCTCAAAGCGAAAGAGGGACGTCGGGTCGTGCATCAGCACGTTGGTGTCGAGCACGAAGAGGCGCGCCGGGCCGGTTCCGCGCGGCGTACGTGCGCGGCGCGGCGCGGCGGCAGCTTCGGGCCGGGGCAGCGCTGCAGCCTGCGCCTGTGCGGTCACGACCGACGCTGCGGGCCGGGTGTCCAGCAGGTCGAGCAGCGCCGGTACCGCCGGCTCGGCGGCCGACGCCGATGGCTTGTGCGAGCGCGCCGGCCTTGGCGCGGCCTGGGATTCGAACTCCTGCGGGCTGAGCAGGGCGGCAGGCTTGGCGGGCGGCTTGGGCAGGGGCATGGGTCGTGGCGGTCCGGGGCTCGGGCGAAAAATATTACGGGTGGCAGGATCGCGGGCCACGCGGGTGCGCCGCATCGATCCGCGGTACCACTGCGACTCGGCCAAACAAAAGAAGCCGCGCAGTCACCCGAGCGGCTTCGTCCTTAAGCGCGGCG
>CAZVNC010000663.1:0-1626 GCA_964628305.1 uncultured Ideonella sp. | reverse complement strand
GAACCGCGACATCTTCCCCGACCTGACGGTGCACCAGAACCTGATGCTCGGCGAGAAGAGCGGCCGCAAGTCGGCCGCGCGCTGGAGCTTCGACGACGCCTACCGCATGTTCCCGCGCCTGAAGGAGCGCCAGCACACCGCTGCCGGCGTGCTCTCGGGCGGCGAGCAGCAGATGCTCGCGCTGTGCCGCACGCTGATGGGCGATCCGGACCTGATCATGATCGACGAGCCGACCGAAGGCCTGGCGCCGATGATCGTCGCCCTCGTCGCCGAGTACCTCCTCGCGCTGCGCGCGCGCGGCGTGTCGGTGCTGCTGATCGAGCAGAAGCTGACGATCGCGCTGCAGGTCGCCGACCGTTGCCTCGTCATGGGCCATGGCAACATCGTCTTCGAAGGCACGCCGGCCGACCTGCGCGCGAATGCCGAGGTGCGCAAGGAGTGGCTCGAGGTCTAGGAGCCTGGGCGTCAGAGAACCAGGCTCCTACCCTGCGCCGGCAACGGCAAGCTCGGGATCGCCTCGCGTTGCTGTCGCCGCAGGGACAGGCCTTGCCGTGCTCAGGCTCCTAGAATCGAACGACCGTCCCCCTTCTCGAGGTTTGACATGACTGCGCATTACGAAGTTCGCGGCCCGGTTGCCGTCATCACGCTCGACAACCCGCCGGTCAACGGCCTCGGCCATGCCACGCGGCTGGGCATCACCGATGGTCTGTCGCGCGCAGAAGGCGACGCAGCGGTGAAGGCGATCGTCATCACCGGCGCCGGCAAGGCGTTCTCGGGCGGCGCCGACATCCGCGAGTTCGGCACTCCGAAGGCGCTGGCCGAGCCGAATCTGCTGAGCGTGATCCTGGCCCTCGAGGCGTGCAGCAAGCCGGTCGTCGCCGCGATCCACAGCGTCTGCATGGGCGGCGGACTCGAACTCGCGCTGGGCTGCCACTACCGCGTCGCCGCGCCAGGCGCGCTCGTCGCGCTGCCCGAGGTGAAGCTCGGGCTCGTCCCCGGCGCGGGCGGCACGCAGCGCCTGCCGCGCCTGCTCGGGCTCGAGAACGCGCTCAACATGATCGTCAGCGGCGAGGCGGTGAAGAGCGAACGGCTGGCCGCGATGCCGGGGCAAAGGCTCTTCGACAAGCTGATCGACGGCGACTTGCTTGCCGGCGCAGTTGCCTTCGCGGCCGAGGTCGCGGATGTGCGGCCGCTGCCGCTCGTTCGCGACCGCAAGGTGGCGCACCCGAACGCCGACGCCTATCTGCAGTTCGCGCGCAACACGGTCGGTGCAATGAGCCGCAACCTGCCGGCGCCGCTGCGCTGCATCGACGCCGTCGCGGCGTCGGTTCAACTGCCGTTCGACGCCGGCATGAAAAAGGAGCGCGAGACCTTCCTTGCACTGATGATGACGCCCGAGAGCAATGCGCTGCGCCACGCCTTCTTCGCCGAGCGCGGGGCGAGCAAGATCCCCGACGTTCCCGCGGACACGCCGCTGCGCGACGTGAAGACGGTCGCGATGATCGGCGCCGGCACGATGGGCGGCGGCATCGCGATGAACTTCATCAATGCCGGCATTCCGGTCGTCATGCTAGAGACGAAGCAGGAAGCGCTCGACAAGGGCGTGGCGACGATCCGCAAGAACTA
>CAZVNC010000662.1:0-1631 GCA_964628305.1 uncultured Ideonella sp. | reverse complement strand
TGGGGCCTGATCGCGAGCATGTACCTCGGCAACGTCGTCGGCCTCGTCGTCGTGCTCTCGACCGTGCCGCTGTTCGCGTCGATCCTGCGCATTCCGTTCTCGATCATCGCGCCCGTCATCATCGTGATCTGTGCGATCGGCGCCTATACGGTCGCCAATGCGATGCTCGACGTCTGGTTCATGCTCGGCTTCGGTCTCGTCGGCTACGTCTTCAAGAAGCTCGACTATCCGCTCGCACCGCTCGTGCTCGCGCTCGTGCTGGGCGACAAGGCGGAGGACTCGTTCCGCCAGGCGATGCTGATGTCGCAGGGCGATGTGACGATCATGTTCTCGAACTGGCTTGTCGGCTCGATCACGACGCTCGCGCTCGTGTTGCTGTTGTGGCCGCTGATCGCCAAGGCGATCGCGATCGTGCGCCGTTCGAAGGTCGACGAATTCATCGCGCAACAGCCGGTGGACTAGAGGGGAAGACGACATGCCGGTGATCGCATTGACGCAGGGGATGGGGTCGCTTGCGAAGGACATCGCCGAGCAGTTGGCGCGCGAACTCGGCATCGATACGCTGCAGCACGAAGTGGCCGATCAGGTCGCCGAGAAGATGCACGTCTCGAAGAGCCTGATCAACCGGCTGCGCAGCGGCAAGGCCGGCCCGTTCGAGCGGCTGCGCGCCGATCGCAAGGCGATCGCCGTCTACACCGCGCGCGAGGTTCTGGATGCGGCGGCGAAGGGCAACGTCGTGATCCGGGGTTGGGGCGCGACGCTTCTACTGCACCCGGTACCGCACGTGCCCTGCGTACGCATCCTGCGGCCGTTCGAGAAGCGGGTGCAGTGGCTGATGCAGCAGCTCGACACCGACGACGCCGACGCCGCCGCAAAGGAGATCGAACGCAGCGACCAGGCGAACGCGACCCGCATGCACGAGCAGTTCGGCGTGACGTGGAACGAACCGGTGTTGTTCGACATGGTGCTCAACACCGACCGCCTGACGGTGGACACCTGTGTGCAGCAGATCAGGGGCTTGCTCGCGCGGCCCGAGTTCGCCGAGACCGAGGCGTCGCGGACCCGGTTGCTGGGGCTGGCGCTGAGCGCCCATGTGCGCGCCGCGCTACGTGACGACGCGCAGACGGCAGGCGTCAACGTGACGATCGAAGCCGCGCGTGGCCGCGTGGCTCTGAGCGGCATCGTGCTCGATGCGAAGGAGCGCGACCAGACCGAGCGAGTCGCAGCCAGCGTGCCCGGCGTGGCGGGGGTCGAAAACCACCTGCGCGTGATGAGCCCGCGCGGCGGCTGATGCGATCCGGCCAATGCCTGCCAGACGATGGGTTCGCCGGGCGCCGCGCGGCGCGGGAAATTCTCGTTCGTGCGCCGCGGTCAAGCGTGCGGGCGACGCTCGGATTTCATGATAGACAACATAATCGAAGCGTTGGGCGACGCTGGCACCGATCGGGCCTGACCGCGCAGCCTGCGGCGACGAAGCAGATCCGAACAACGAAGGAGAAGTGAATTGAGCAAGGCACTCGACGGCGTGCGCATCCTGGATTTCACGCACGTGCAGTCCGGCCCGACCTGCACCCAGCTGCTGGCCTGGTTCGGCGCCGACGTGATCAAGGTCGAGAAGGCGGGCGAGGGCG
>CAZVNC010000661.1:0-1633 GCA_964628305.1 uncultured Ideonella sp. | reverse complement strand
TTCGATCACCGGCGACAAGTGGAACAAGTACATCTTCCGCACCGGCCGCAACAGCTCGCAGGACGCGATCTCGAATGCCGTCGCGCTCGACAAGCCGGGCAACGTGATTGCGACGCTCGCGCAGGACAACGCCTTCGGCCGCGACGGCGTGAAGGCCTTCCGCTCGGCGATCAAGAACGCGAAGTTCGTGCACGAGGAGTTCGTGCCCTCGGGCACGACCGATTTCACGGCGGCGATGCAGCACCTGATCGACGCGATGAAGGATCAGAAGGGCCGCAAGATCGTCTGGGTCGTCTGGGCCGGCGCGCCTTCGCCGTTCAGCAAGTTCGCCGAACTCGAACTGCAGAAGCGCTACGGCATCGAGATGGCGACCGGCGGCAACATCCTGCCGGCGATGGTTGCCTACAAGCAGTACCCGGGGATGGAAGGCGCGCTCTACTACTACTTCGGCATCCCGAAGAATCCGGTCAACGAGTGGCTGGTCGCGAACCACTACAAGCAGTTCAAGACGCCGCCCGACTTCTTCACCGCGGGCGGGATGAGCGCGGCGATCGCGGTCGTCGATGCGCTGAAGAAGACCAAGGGCGACACCAACACGAACAAGCTGATCGCCGCGATGGAAGGCATGAGCTTCGAGACGCCCAAGGGAACGATGACGTTCCGCAAGGAGGACCATCAGGCGATGCAGGACATGTATCACTTCAAGATCAAGGTCGATCCGGCCTTCGCCTGGGGCGTGCCCGAACTGGTGCACGAGATCAAGGCGAGCGAGATGAACATCCCGATCCAGAACAAGCGCTGAAACGCCGCAGGCGTTTCAGCGCTGCGCGCCGAACGTACCGCTCCCCCGAGCCCCCTCCGGGAGGGGGCTCCAGTCAGGATGACAAGCGCGTCCTGCGTCCGCGGCTGAACCTCCGTGCTCGAGACAACCGACCTCACGATCCGCTTCGGCGGCCACGTCGCCGTCGATCACGTCACGTGCCGCTTCGAGCCGGGCACGTTGACGGCGATCGTCGGCCCCAACGGCGCCGGCAAGACAACCTACTTCAACCTCATCAGCGGGCAACTGCCGGCGAGCGAGGGTAAGGTCGAACTGGGTGGCGAGGACATCACGGGCCTGCCGGCGTCGACCCGCACGCGCCGCGGCCTCGGGCGCGCGTTCCAGCTCACGCAGTTGTTTCCGAACCTGTCCGTCGTCGAGAACGTGCGGCTCGCGGTGCAGGCGCGCTGCGGCGGCGGCATGGCACTCCTCGAGGTCTGGCTCGACCGCAAGGAATGGATCGCCGAGGCGACCGACCTGCTGCGCCAGGTGCAGCTCGCCGACAAGCGCGACGTGCCGGCCGCGGCGCTGCCGCACGGCGACCAGCGCAAGCTCGAGGTGGCCCTGTTGATGGCGCTCGACCCCAAGGTCTACATGTTCGACGAGCCGACCGCCGGCATGAGCGTGGACGACGCGCCGGTCGTGCTCGATCTGATCCGCGCGCTCAAGGCGCGCGGAGACCGCACGATCCTGCTCGTCGAGCACAAGATGGACGTGGTGCGCGAACTCGCGGACCGCATCATCGTGCTGCACAACGGCAGACTCGTCGCCGACGGCAAACCGGCCGCGGTGATCGCCTCGCCGATCGTGCAG
>CAZVNC010000660.1:0-1641 GCA_964628305.1 uncultured Ideonella sp. | reverse complement strand
AAGCTGGATGCCTGCCCGCCAGTGCATCGGGCGACAGGCTGCGCAGACGCTGCAAGGTGCGGCGATCCCCGTTGCCGATGAAGCCACCGTAGAGATCCTCGTCGACGTCGGGCGCCTGCTCCGGCGCCGGTCGCGCATAGACCTCGGCCCACAGCTCGGGCGACGGCGTGCGAAGCGCGTGCGCCCATTGCACATGGCGTTCGCACTGCACCTTGTCGATGCCCCAGTGCGCGGCGCGCGCATCGCCGAGCGTGCGCAGGTTGGAGATCACGATCGGCGACTTGTTGACGTGGATCGTCTTGATCGGCAAGCGGCTCTCGCCATCGTTCAACTCGTCCTGGCGAACGAACAGCCGCGCGCGGATCGCCGCCGCGTCGAGTCCTTCGAGCTCGCGCGGGTCGTGCGCCAGATCCCAGACGATCAGCTCGTTCTTGTTCCTCGGGTGCATGCCCAGCGGCCAGACGATCGCGATGCAGCCGCGCTCGACCGGGTAGCGGCCCGAGATGTGAAGAAACGGCCGCGCCGAACCGATGCCGATTTCCTTCCACACCGCATCCTTGCGGCGCAGCGCGAGGCAGAAGTCCCACAGCCGCGGGTTCGCCGCCTTGGCGCGCCGCGCGAGCGCGATCGTCGCCCGCACGTCGGACAAGGCGTCGTGCGCGGCGCGGTGCTCGATGCCGTTCGCCGCAGTGAGGTGTTCCAGCTTGAACGAGGGCCGGCCGTCGTCGTGGCCCGGCCATTCGATGCCTTCGGGGCGCAGCGCGTACAGGCAGCGCATCACGTCCAGCAGATCCCAGCGCGAGCAGTCGTTCTGCCACTCGCGCGCGTAGGGATCGATCAGGTTGCGCCAGAACAGATGTCGCGTCACCTCGTCGTCGAAGCGGATGCTGTTGTAGCCGACGCCTATCGTGCCGGTGCGCGCCAGCTCGCGCTCGATCGCATCGGCGAACGCGTGCTCGGGAAGGCCCTTTTCAAGGCAGGTCTGGGGCGTGATACCGGTCAGCAGGCACGCTTCGGGATCGGGCAGGTAGTCCGGCGCCGGACGGCAATAGTGCAGCACCGGGTCGGCGATCTCGTTGAGATCGGCGTCGGTGCGCACGCCGGCGAACTGCGCCGGCCGGTCGCGGCGCGGTACAACGCCGAAGGTTTCGTAGTCGTGCCAGAAGAAGCTGCTCATGGGCTGCAAGATACCCGATAGTCAGGTCGTCCCGCCCGCGCTCGCGCAAGTGCGGTACGCCGCGCTGCGATGGCCGGCCACGAATCGCGCCAGAATGGCGAGCATCATGTGCCGATCACCGAGACGAGACTGAAGGAGCAAGCCATGCAGAGCCCACGCCGATCCCGCGCGCACCCATTCGCCAGCACACTCAAGACATTCCGCACCGCGAGCGGCAAGCCGGGGCGGTTTCATTCGCTGCCGGCGCTCGCCAGGACATATCCGAACATCGCGCGCCTGCCAGTTTCGATCCGGATCGTCCTCGAGAGCGTGCTGCGCAACTGTGATGGCGAAAGGGTCACGCCGGAACACGTCGAGCAGCTCGCCAACTGGCAGCCGAACGCTGAGCGCAGCAACGAGATCGCATTCGTCGTCGCGCGCGTCGTGCTGCAGGACTTCACCGGCGTGCCGCTGCTCGCCGACCT
>CAZVNC010000659.1:0-1642 GCA_964628305.1 uncultured Ideonella sp. | reverse complement strand
CGCCGCCGATGCCCACGCCGCCCGACAGGTGCACGTTCTTGCCGATCTGCGCGCACGAGCCGACCGTGGCCCAGGTGTCGACCATCGTGCCTTCGTCGACGTAGGCGCCGATGTTGACGTAACTCGGCATCAGCACGACGTTCTTCGCGACGAAGCTGCCATGGCGCGCGACGGCGGGCGGCACGACGCGCACGCCGGCTTCCTGCATGCGCCGCTCGTCGAGGTGGCCGAACTTGGTCTGCACCTTGTCGAAGAAGGCGAGGTCTCCGGCCCGGATCGGCTTGTTTTCGCTCAGGCGAAAACTCAGCAGGACCGCCTTCTTGATCCACTGGTTCACGCTCCACTGGCCGACGCCCTGGCGCTCGGCGACGCGGATGCGTCCAGCGTTCAAGTCCGAGATCACGTGCTCGACCGCCTCGCGCACTTCGGGCGACGAGACGGCGCTGATCTGCGCCCGCGCCTCCCAGGCGAGGTCGATGATGTGCTGGATCTGGCCGGCGGGAGTGGTCATGTCGGGCTCGCTGAGTCAGGGCGCGTGCTCTGCACGCAATGGACGATGCGTTGTGCCGCTTCGAGGCATTCGTCGGCGTCGGCGACGAGCGCCAGCCGGATGCGGCCTGCGCCGGGGTTCGTGCCATGCGCGTCGCGCGCGAGCAGGCTGCCCGGCAGCACGGCGACATTGTATTGAGCCAGCAATCTCAATGCGAAAGCCACGTCGTCGCCACCCGGCACACCGGCCCAGAGATAAAAGCCCGCGTCGGGCATCGCCACATCGAGCACATCCGCCAATATCGGCGTCACCGCGTCGAACTTGCGGCGGTATGCGGTGCGGTTGGCGACGACGTGCGCTTCGTCGCCCCAGGCGGCGATGCTTGCGCGCTGCACCGGCGGGCTCATCGCGCTGCCGTGGTAGGTTCGATAGGTCAGGAAGGCCTTGATGAGTCGCGCGTCGCCAGCGACGAAGCCCGATCGCATCCCGGGCACGTTCGAGCGTTTGGACAGGCTCGTGAAGGCGACGAGATTGCGGAACCCGTCGCGGCCGAGCGCCTGCGCCGCTTCGAGCGATCCGAGCGGCGGCGTGTCGCCGAAGTAGATTTCGGAGTAGCACTCGTCGCTCGCGATCACGAAGCCGTGGCGGTCACTGAGTTCGAACAACGCCTGCCACTCGGCGAGCGGCATCACCGCGCCGGTCGGATTCCCCGGCGAGCAGACGTAGAGCAATTGCGTTCTGGCCCACATGGCGGCGTTGATCTGCGACCAGTCGGCCGCAAAGTTGCGCCCCGGGTCGCTGTTCGCGAACGCGGTGCACGCGCCGGCGAGCAGCGCCGCGCCCTCGTAGATTTGATAGAAGGGATTCGGGCAGACGACCGTGGCGCCGGGTCGGGTGGCGTCGATCACCGTCTGCGCGAACGCGAACAGCGCCTCGCGCGAGCCGTTCACCGGCAGCACTTGCGTCGCCGGGTCGAGCGCAACGCCGTATCGGCGCTGCACCCATTGCGCACATGCTTCGCGCAATGCCGGCTCGCCGGCGGTCGCGGGGTAGTTCGCAAGCCCGGGCAGCGCTTCGATCAAGGCGTCGGTGACGAGTTTGGGCGTCGGGTGGCGCGGTTCGCCGATGCCGAGGCTGATGGCGCGCAAGGCG
>CAZVNC010000658.1:0-1649 GCA_964628305.1 uncultured Ideonella sp. | reverse complement strand
GCTGCGAAATGTTGCGAAGCGTTGTCGCTCATCGTTCGGTTTCTGTGGACGGCGTGCCGCCCGCGAAGTGGGTGGCATGGACGGGTCATCGGCACGCACGGTGCGCGACTTGAGCTGCGCCGGCCTCCGGCGCCCGCAAGCGCGCCCGATCCGGCGCGCATTGCCGCGGCTACGCTTCAGCGGTCGATGCGGGTGGAAAGCACGATCGCCGAGGTCGTGCGCTCGACGCCGTCGATCGCCCCGATGCGGTCGATCAGCGCGTCGAGTTCGCCGATCGACGCCGCGGCAACGATCGCGATCAGGTCGAACGGGCCGCTCACCGAATGCAGCACGCGCAACTCGGGGATCTTGCGCAGCGCCTGCTCGATCGCGCCGCTCTGGCGCGGCGCGAGCGTGATCAGCACATGCGCGCGCACAAGGCCGGCCTCGACCTCGTCGGCGACGACAACCGTGTAGCCGGCCACGACGCTGTGCCGCTCGAGGCGCTCGATGCGGCTTTGCACCGTCGTGCGCGATAGCTGCAGCCGGCGCGCGAGTTCGGCGGTCGGCGTGCGCGCGTTCTCGCGCAGCAGGGCGAGCAGGGCGGTGTCGGTGCTGTCGAGTGTGATTGCCGTCATATTGAATAGGCTCGGCCTGCAATATGCCGAAGTATGCGCTCGAATGCGACGAATTGAATGCTGCATTTTGCCGCGCTACCGGCCAGAATCGAATATCCATCGGAATCGGAAGGGACGACCATGAAGAACATCCTCGTGATCGGCGCCGGCAAGATCGGCGCGGTCGTTGCCGACCTGCTCGGCCACGCGCAGCCGGCCGCGGGCGGTGCGTACCGCATCGTGCTGGCCGACCATTCGGCCCAACTGCTGGCCGAGTTCGACGCCCGGCCGCACCGGGCTTCGCGCGTTTCGACACTCTCGCTCGACGTGACCGACCGCACCGCGCTGCGGGCCGCGCTCGCCGGCAAGTTTGCGGTGCTGAGCGCAGCGCCGTATCACCTCACGGTCGCGGTCGCCGAGGCGGCGCGCGAGGTCGGCGTGCACTATCTCGACCTGACCGAAGACGTCGCCAGCACGCGCCGCATCCGCGAGATCGCGTCCGGCGCGTCGACCGCCTTCATTCCCCTGTGCGGCCTCGCGCCGGGCTTCATCGCGATCGTCGCCGCCGACCTGGCGCGCCGCTTCGACCGCCTCGACAGCATGCGCCTGCGCGTCGGCGCCTTGCCGGCCTACCCGAGCAACACGCTGAACTACAACCTGACGTGGAGCACCGACGGCGTCATCAACGAATACTGCGAGCCGTGCGAGGCGATCGTCGACGGCGAGTTGCGCCAGGTGCCTGCCCTCGAGGAGCGGGAGGAGTTCTCGCTCGACGGCGTGTTGTACGAGGCCTTCAACACTTCGGGCGGGCTCGGCACGCTGTGCGAGACGCTGGCCGGCAAGGTGCGCACGCTGAACTACCGCACGATCCGCTACCCCGGCCACGCGGCGATCATGAAGACGCTGTTGAACGACCTGCGCCTGCGCGACCGGCGCGACCTGCTGAAGGACATCCTCGAACAAGCGGTGCCGGCGACGCTGCAGGACGTGGTCGGGATCTTCGTCACGGCGAGCGGTGTGAAGGACGGCCGGCTGCTGCAGGAGACGTAGGTG
>CAZVNC010000657.1:0-1663 GCA_964628305.1 uncultured Ideonella sp. | reverse complement strand
CGCTGTCGGACTACACCAAGAACCTGAGCTTCGCCGACCCGGTGTTCCAGGCCGGATCGCCGTTGCTGCTGACCTCGCTCGCGCAGCTCGAGCTGTACGCCAAGGGCAACGAGTACGTCGCCGGCATCAAGCCCTGGCGGATGCTGGAGAAGTCCTTCACCGGGCTGAAGAACATGCGCGTCGCGCGCGCGGTGCGCAACGCGCACGTCGTCGTCGGCAGCTTCGACGAGATCAAGGCGGTCGGCTCGCCCGCCAACCTCGACGGCAAGACGCTCATCACGGCGGCGGTCGACGACGAGCAGCTCGCGTTCTACAAGAAGTGCAAGGTCAACCTCGTGATCGACGTGTCGCCGAAGCTGTTCGAGCACGTCGTCGGCATCGACGCGCTGGAGGCGATGATCCTCGCCAGGCTGGGCCGGCCGGCGGAGGAGATCGCCGACGAGGACTTCGCCGAGATCATCGCCGAGCTCGGCCTCGAGCCGCGCCTGCTGCACCCGACCGGCAAGTTCCGCAACATCCGCCGCTTCGCCTTCGTCATCCACCCGCTCAGCCAGGAGCTGATCCGCAAGAACGCGGCGCTGCCCAAGGGCACGCCGAAGTTCATCATGGACCAGGTCGAGACGCTCGCCGCGCACATGCCGCCGGTGGTGTACTGCAAGATGGAGAACATCGTCTCGCCGACCGGCTCCGAGGCCGAAGGCTGGCTCATCCTGGTCGGTGGCACGCCCAAGGAGATGCTGGCGCGCAGCCCCGAGTTCACGTACCGCCGGCTGCTCGCGGCGGCCGACATGGCCGAGGAGATGGGCGCGCAGATCATGGGCCTGGGCGCGTTCACGAAGGTCGTCGGCGACGCCGGCATCACCGTCGCCCGGCGCGCGCCGCTGCCGGTGACGACCGGCAACAGCTATTCGGCGTCCGGCGCGTTGTGGGCCGCCGCCGATGCGATGCGCCGCATGGGCCTCGTCGAGCTGGACCCGAAGACGAAGAAGGTGCGGGCCAAGACGATGGTCATCGGCGCCTCCGGTTCGATCGGCTCGGTCAGCGCGCGGCTGCTCGCGATGGCGTTCGACGAGGTGGTGATCGCCGGGCGCGACATGAAGAAGCTCGAGCAGTTGAAGGCGTCGATCCTGCAGGACACGCCGGACGCCAAGGTCGTGTGCTCGACCGACTACGACACGCTGCTCGCCGACATGGACATGATCGTCACCAGCACCTCCGGGGCCGGCAAGAAGATCCTCGACATCACGAAGGTCAAGCCCGGTTGCGTCATCACCGACGTCGCCCGCCCGCTGGACCTGCCGCCGGAAGAGGTGGCCAAACGCCCGGACGTCCTCGTCATCGAGTCGGGCGAGATCGAACTGCCGACGAAGGTCAGGGGCCTGAAGAACATCGCGCTGCCGCCGAACGTGATCTACGCCTGCCTGGCGGAAACCATCGTGCTCGCGCTCGAGGGCCGCTTCGAGGTTTTCACGATCGGCCGCGACACCGAGTGGGAGAAGGTCAAGGAGATCTACAAGCTCGGCCTCAAGCACGGCATGAAGCTGTCGGCGATATCGGGCGTGAACGGCGTCTACAGCGACGCCGACATCGCGAAGGTCGTCGCGCTCGCGAAGAAGGCAAGGCTGACATGGAAGGGCGGTGCCGCTTCGCCCGAGCCGGCACG
>CAZVNC010000656.1:0-1684 GCA_964628305.1 uncultured Ideonella sp. | reverse complement strand
CATGCAGCGCGCGATCGACAGCGGCGAGTTCCCGAAGGTCGGCGTGAACTGCTATCGCAACGACGAGGAGGACGACCACAAGGTCGAGTTCCACCCCTACAACGAGGACGACGCGCGGGCCCAGGTCGAAAGCCTGGAGCGGATCCGTGTCGAGCGCGACAATGTCGCCGTGACCGCCGCGCTCGGCCGGCTGCGCGAAGACGCGAAGGCAGGCCGCAACGTGATGCCTGCGTTGATGCAGGCCGTCAAGGCCTATGCGAGCGTCGGCGAGATGACGCGTGAAATGGTCGGCGTCTTCGGGCGCTACCGCGAACCGGTGAGGTTTTGAAAGTCATGCAGGAGATCACCACCTATCTGGCGCCGCGCCGTCTGGACGAGGCATTGCACGCGATGGCCGACGGCGGCGCGACGGTGTTCTGCGGCGGCACCGATCTTTCGCCGCAGACCGAGTCCGGTGCGCGCCAATACCAGGCGAAGCTGCTCAACCTGCGCCGCATCGAAGGCCTCTCCGGCATCGACGCCGGTGGCAGCGAGATCAGGATCGGTGCCGCGACGACGGTCAGCGAGGTTCGTGCCAGCGCGGCGCTCGCCAAGATCGCGCCGGTGCTGGTCGAGGCGGCCGAGCGTTTCGCGAGCGAACAGATCCGCAATGCGGCATCGATCGGCGGCAACCTGTGCAACGCGTCGCCGGCCGGCGACATGATCCCGCCGCTGCTCGTGCTCGGCGCTTCGGCCGAACTTGCGTGCGTGCAGGGCGGCGCGGTGCAGACGCGGCGGGTGCCGCTCGAGCGCTTCTTCGTCAGCCCCGGCAAGAGCGTCAAGCTCCCGCAGGAGTTGCTGGTCGCGGTCGTGTTCGACCGGCCTGCGTCCGGCTTCAAGGCGAGGTTCCGCAAGTCCGGCCCGCGTCCGGCGCTCGAGATCTCGACCGTCTCGGTTGCCGTCGGCGCGCGCGTCGACGGCGGCAGGCTCAGCGGCGTGCGGGTTGCGATGGGGTCGGTCGCGCCGACGCCGTTGCGTGCGCGGCATGTCGAGGCGGCGCTCGAAGGCAAGCCGCTCGATGCCGCGACCATCGCCGCGGCCGTCGAAGCGGCGGCCGAAGATGCCAAACCCATCGATGACGTGCGTGCCAGTGCCTGGTATCGCGGCCATCTCGTCAAAGTGTTCGTCGAAGAGGTGCTCAATGACTTCCGTTGAAACCGAAATCCGCTTCAAGCTCAATGGCCGCGAGGTCAGCCTGAAGGTGCCGGTCGACATGAAGACGCTCGCCATGCTGCGCGACAAGCTCGACCTGACCGGCACCAAGTACGCCTGCGGCGAGGGCGAGTGCGGTGCGTGCACCGTCAGTGTCGACGGCAAGACCGTCAACAGTTGCCTGATGTACGCCGTCGACTGCGACGGCCGCGACGTCGTGACGATCGAGGGGCTGCGCACGCCGCAGGGCCTGCACCCGATGCAGCAGGCCTTCGTCGATCACGGCGCCGTGCAGTGCGGCTTTTGCATGCCGGGCATGATCATGCAGGCCAACAACCTGATCGAGAACAACCCCGGCCTGACGCGCGAAGAAGCGCAGCGCGGCCTGGAAGGCAATCTGTGCCGCTGCACCGGCTACACCAAGGTGCTCGACGCAGTGCAAGCCGTCGCCAGCGAACGCCGCAGCGCCGGCTGAACGCGACATCACAGCGCC
>CAZVNC010000655.1:0-1688 GCA_964628305.1 uncultured Ideonella sp. | reverse complement strand
CAGACGAAGCGCAGGTACTTGTCGTAGCCGACCTTGGCGATGGCCAGTCCGCCGACGAGCCCCCCGCTCGTCGGCCCCATAATCAATGCCCTGCCGGGGCCCATGATCCAGGCGGTGATGGTGGTCGCGCGGCTGACACCGGCAAAGTCGGCCATCGGCGCGAGCAGCGGCATCGCGAGCGCGCCGTGCCCCGAGCTGGACGGAATCAGCACCGCGAGCGGAATGTTGACGACGATCGTCAGGAAGGTGAAGAACGCGGCCGACGAGCCGCTGACCAGGCGCTCCATCGAAAAGAGGATGGTGTCGAGGGTCTGCGTGTTGTTCATGATCGCCGACACGCCGCCGGCGAGCAGCACGACCATCGCCGGCCCCATCATGTCGGACGCGCCGGCGGCGATCAGACGCACGGTTTCCTTCTCGCCCATCTTCGCGACGAAGCCGACCAGCACCGAGGCGAGCACGAACAGCATCGCGAGTTGCGGGAACCACCAGTTCAACTCGAACCAGAACGGCCGCGCATCGGCGACCTCGTGCAGCAGCAGGTCCTCGGCCGGTCCGCCGCGCCCGCCGAGCACGCTGGACCAGGGGATGACCGAGAAGATCATCAGGCCGAAAGCGGCGGCGGTGATCACCAGCACCCACTTCTGCTTCGACGACAAGGCATCGTGCGCCGCGGGTTCGGTGGCGGCATCGGCCACGGGCTCGATCTCGAAGCCGACCAGCGAGGTGCCCGGGTCGCTACGCACCTTGGCGGCGTAGCGCAACACCCAGACGATCGCCATCGCCGTCAGCACGACCCACAACACGACACGCAGCACGATGCCGTCGCCGATCGACACCCCCGCCTCGCCGGCGGCGACACCGATCGAGAACGGGTTCACGGTCGCCGCCATCACGCCGACCAAGGCGCCGAGGATGATCATCGCCGCGGTGACGAGCCGGTCGTAGCCGAGTGCCGCCAGCAGCGGCAGGAAGAGGGCGTAGAAGCCCAGCGTCTCGACCGAAAAGCCCATCGTCGAGCCGAGCAGCGAGAACAGCACCATTACCGCGCTGATCAACAGCCAGCCCTTGTCGCGCAGCCGGTTCGCGAGCGAGGCGACGGCGACTTCCAGCGCGCGCGTCGCGAAGCTCACCGAGATGAAAGCGCCGATCGACATGATGAAGACGATGATGCCGATCTGCCCGAAGATGCGGCCGACGATTTCGGTGTCGACCTCGGCGGTTCTGGGGCTGCGCAGGCCATAGATGCCGTTGATCGGCGAGAGGATGAGTTGGTTGACCTTTTCGCCGAAGGTCAGCGGCGACGGAATCTGCTCGTAGGTGCCTGGAATCGGCGAGCCGTCCGCATCGTGCTGATACTTGCCTGCCGGAATGAACAGCACCGCGACCCAGACCAGCAGCGTCACGATCGCGAGCGTCGTCACCGCGCCGGGGAACTTGAATCCGCTCTTCGTTTCGTCGCTCATGGATTCACCCGGTCGAAGTGGGTGCGGACAGGCCCGTCGGCACCAGATTGCGCATCACTGCGCATCTTGCGAAGTCTGGTGCATGCGCGCGGAAATCCGTTGATCAGACGCAAGCTGGCCGCCCGACGAGGCGGCCAGCGCTGTCCACCATGCGGATCGAATCAGAAGTCCACCGCGTCGCGCACTATCGGGCAGGTCATGCAGTGGCCGCCGCCACGGCCG
>CAZVNC010000654.1:0-1696 GCA_964628305.1 uncultured Ideonella sp. | reverse complement strand
GAACAGCACGAAGCGGCAACGGTGCGAGTAGGGGCAGGTGGTTCCGGAATAAAGCACCATCATGAGCGGTGACTCCTTGGTTTCTCGAGTTCGGCTTGGGAGAAGCGGGTTGGGGGCGGTGCGCGCACGATCACTGCGGGCCGGGAATCGCCGGCACCGGCGGCCGCCCGCGTCGGAGCCCTACTTCACGTCTTTCCAGTACGCCGCATTGAGTCGCCACACCAGCACGAGGAGGATCGCCAGATAGAGCAGCACCCACACGCCAAGCTGAAGGCGCAGCGCCCGATGCGGTTCGGCCATCCACTGCATGAAGGCGACGAGGTCGGCAACCGAATCGTCGAACTGGGCCGGCGTCATCGTGCCTGGCGTGAGTTGCTCGAAGCCCTCGAAAACGTGGGTCGTCACTGCCGGGTCGTGCGGGTCCTTGTGCTCGGCGAACTTCGCCCCGCGCTGACCCTGCATCTGCCACAGGACGTTGGGCATGGCGACATCGGGAAAGATCAGGTTGTTCCAGCCCGTGGCCTTGTTGTCGTCGCGGTAGTAGCTGCGCAGATAGCTGTACAGATAGTCCGCGCCCGAGCCCTTCGCGAGGTCGGCGCGCGAGCGCGCGACGAGCGTCAGGTCGGGCGGCACGGCACCGAACCACTGCTTGGCGTCGCGCGGATTCATCGCGATCGTCATCGTGTCACCGACCTTGTCGCTCGCGAACATCAGGTACTTCCTGATGTCGGCTTCGGTGAGGCCGATGTCGCGCATGCGGTTGTAGCGCATGAAGGCCGCCTCGTGGCAGTTCAGGCAGTGATTGACGAACAGCTTGGCGCCGGTCTGAAGCGAAGCCAGATCGGTCAGCTTTTCGGTCGGGAAGCGGTCCCATTGCGGCCCGCCGGTACTCGCAGAAGCAGCGCCGATGAATCCGATCGCTGCGAGGAGGGAAAGAATCAGTTTCTTCATGGTGTCGATTCCGGCTGGCGCGATGCGATTCAGTGCGGGTGGAACGTCACGCGCTCGGGCACCGGCTTGAATGTTCCCAGCCGGCTCCACCATGGCATCAGCAGGAAGAAACCGAAGTACACCAGCGTGCCGGTCTGCGAGACGAAGTTCGAGGCGGGTGAAGGCGGCTGCGTCCCCAGATAGCCGAGAACGAGAAAGAAGATGACGAACACGGCAAGCACGCCCTTGTGCCAACCCGGGCGGTAGCGGATCGATTTGACCGGGCTGTAGTCGAGCCACGGAAGGAAGAACATGATCATCACCGCGCCGCCCATGATCACGACGCCGATGAACTTGGCGTCGACGCTCTTCAGAACGAGCACGGCCGCGATGGCGCCGATCGCGACCGCGGCCTTGCCCGCCAGGCGCAGGCGCAGCTTGAGCAAGGCGAACACCGCCGCCAGCGCGACGATGCCGACGAACACATTGACCATGTCGTCGGTCACCGCGCGCAGCATCGAGTAGTAGGGCGTGAAGTACCACACCGGCGCGATGTGCAGCGGCGTCTTCAGCGGGTCGGCGGGGATGAAGTTGTTGAACTCGAGGAAGTAGCCGCCGAACTCCGGGATGAAGAACAGGATCGCGCAGAAGAAGACAAGGAAGATCACGACGCCGAAGATGTCGTGCACCGTGAAGAAGGGGTGGGACGGTATGCCGTCCAGCGGATGGCAGTCGGCGCCGAGCTTGGCCTTGAACTCGATGCCGT
>CAZVNC010000653.1:0-1698 GCA_964628305.1 uncultured Ideonella sp. | reverse complement strand
GCGCGGGGCCCCTCTTTCGCGGCTCATGCGGCGAACCCGCAGTCCAGAAGCGTGTGCATCGCCGCGCGATTGAGTCCCGCCAACCCGAGTGCGCCGAGCGTGCGCGGCCCCTTCGCCAGGTTTTCGCCGACGATCGCGCCGACGATTGCGAGCAGGCCGCGCGCGACCGGGCACGGCACGCCGGCCCACTCGGCGACCGAGACCAGGAACGCCAGCCCGTAGGCGGTGTCCTCGCGCACGTAGCGATGGGTCGCGAGATCGATGTGCTCGCGCCAGTCGCCGCTGTCGACCAGCTTGTCGTGCGCGTTGCCGTACATCCAGCGGTCGTTCAGATAGTGGTCTGAGAGCGGGAAGTGCGGCGCCGCGTAGCCGAGCGCCTCGCGCACCGCGATGCGCTCGGCGTCGAGCGCGTCGGTGACGCGCCGCACCGACGGCTGCGTCCCCTCGTTGTGGATGTCCCAGCGCTCGAAGCGCTCGAGGGGCGCGGCGTTCATCACGATGAGCGGCGGGTGGATGATCGGCCCCGCGTTCATCAAGGCGCCCGAGAGCGCGTCCTGCGCCGGCTCGACCGACGGGTAGGCGCGCGCGATGACGGCAAGCGCATGCGCGCTCGCGGCGGCCGGAAACACTCCCGTCGGCAGCCGCGTGGCGCGCGTCGTGATCGCGACCTCGGCCGGCCCGTGCTTGCGTGCCAGATAGGGCAGCGTGCCGGTCTCGGCCCAGGCGACCTTCGCGCGGCTGCCTGCGTCGTGCACGATGCGCGCCATCGCGACGCTGCCGAAGGTTCCCGGCGGCAGGAAGACGACCTGCCCATCCTCGAGGTGGGGAGCGAGTCCCCGTGCGATGTCTTCCTGCGCGAACGCCGGGGTGGGCACCAGGATCAGCTCGGCGCCGCGCACCGCCGCACGGATCTCGGTCGTCACGAGCGCGAGCGGGACGTCGCGCCGGCCGCGGTGGTCGCGCAGCGCAAGCGTTCGCGCTGCAACCACCGGCGCGAGTGCCGCGGCGTCGCGCCGCCACAGCCTGACTTCGTGCCCCTGTTCGGACAGATCGGCCGCGGCTGCGTAGCAACCGTGTCCTCCGCCCAGAATCGCGATCCTCAAATCCAGCCTCCTTCGCACGCAGATCCATCTGTCAGGCCTGCCCGCTGTCCGCCCGCTGCAAGCAGCGCGCTCCCTTTCCCGCGTCTCCCGCTCAGGCGACGACGCCGGCTTCGTGCAGTTCGGCGATCTCGCCCGCCGCCAGGCCGACCTCGGCGAGGACGCTGCGGGTGTGCTCGCCGTACCTGGGGGCGAAGCCGAGTTCGGTCTTGGCACCCTGCTGATCGACCGCCAGCGGCGGCATGTGCACGACGCGACCGTCCGGCAGCGTGGTGCGGGTGAGCTTGTCGATCAGCTGCGGCAGTTCGCGCACTTGGCGAATGTCGTGGATGCGCGTTGCCGGGATCGTCGCCGCCGCCAGGTCGGCGAGCAGGACGTCGGCCGGATGCTGCGCGGTGACGACCGCCATGTCGCGGTGGATCGCCTCGCGTTCGGCGTGGCGGCCCTCGTTCGTCGTGCGCACCTCGTTGGCGACCGGCGCGAACTTCGGGATCGCGCACAGGCGCTGCCATTGCACGTCGCTGCCGATCGCCAGATAGACGAAACCGTCGCGAGCCGGGTAGACGTTGGTCGGGATGAACTTGCGGTGTTCGTTGCC
>CAZVNC010000652.1:0-1710 GCA_964628305.1 uncultured Ideonella sp. | reverse complement strand
CGGCATCGACCAGATAGTTCGGCCCGTGCAGGTCGAGCCGGTTCGCGATGCGGCCTGTCATCACGTTGGGCACGAGACCGGGCGCGGTGTCGGCGTTCATCGGCGGCAGCTTGCTCGCAAGCAGCGCGCGCATCTGCGCCAGCGCCGCTGCGTCCAGTTGCGGCAGCGCCGCCTTGACGAGTTCGATCGTCTGATCGAGCACGATGTCGGTCTGTATCACCGTGACCTGTCCGCGATGCAGATAGGTGCTGTGGCCGAGGATGATGCCGGTCGCGGTATGGTCGAATGCGGCGCCCAGGTAGCCGGCGTCGGCGAGCGCGGCGCGGGCGGCGCGGCGGGCGCGGAACTGGTCCGGCTCGCCACCATCGAGCGAGTTCGGCATGATTCCGAACTCGCGCGGGTCGAAGCGATACAGATCCTTCAGGAAGCCGCCGAACTGCGTCTTGATGCGACCCGCATCGAGGTAGCGCTTGGCGTCCCAGTTCTCGACCGGCTCGCCGATCGCGTCGACGCCAGCGAGGATGTTGTTCCAGAAGGTCCGCAGATCGGGCGCCTGCGCGAACATGCATGCCATGCCGATGATCGCGATCGGCGCCGGTGGCGGGTCGACTTCGCGCCACTTCATGCCGCGGTGTCCTCGGCCGCACGCGCGGTACCGCCCAGCCGGTTCAGCGCGGCGCTCGCGACGCTGTCGAGTTCCTCGATCGCAAGGACCGGCTCGCCCTGATCGTCGAAGAAGACGACGTTGCCGCGAATCAAGGTCGGGTCAGCGGTTTCCACGCGTTCGTACTCCATGTGCAGACGCGTCGGCAACGCGTCGCGGTAGCGCACGACCCGGCCGAAGCGCGTGGGCAGCGCCGACTCGTCGCGGTAGGCGCGCGCCCACAACCACGCCATCTGCGCCGCCGCGTCGAGCAGCGCCGGATCGAACAGCCAGCCGGGGCCATCGGCGCCGCGCTCGGCGAGCCATTCACGCGGATGGCTGGCGCGCACGGCGGCGCCCGAACCGGTGCGCGACAGTCCATCGATGCGCTCGATGACCTGCAAGCGCGGCCCGTGGAACAGCCACTCGCCGTAGGCCTTGGCCACCGTGAGCGCCCGGTCGTCGTGCACGCCGCGCTGCGCCGGAGCGGCCGCGGGCAGCGCCTGCTCCAGACGAACGACGCAGCGATAGTGCGAGAGCGCACGGCCGTTGCCGAGATCGGTCTGCAGCGCCACGCTGACCTCGAAGCCTTCGGCGCTGCCATAGGGGGGCGGGCTCACGAAGAGTTGCAGCGTGCGCCCCGATCGGTCCATCTCCACACCCTTGAGCAAGTTCAGCTCACGGACCTCGACGACCCGCCACTTCGGCCAGAGCGCCTGCACGCTCTCCGCCATCATCTCGAGTGCGGCCGCCGCCGGCAACACCATCTTGCCGTCGAGCGCATGCTCCTGCAGGTAGAGGTGGCGCGCCGGATCCAGACGCAGCGTCAGCACCCGTTCGCCGGTCGGGCGTGCCTCGGGCTGCTCGCTTCCGAGCAAAGGGCCGAGTTCGACCGCCGGTGGCGCGGCGCGGATCGCCCCGTGCGCTGCCTCGCGGCTTTCCCATGGCGCCGCGCCGCAGATCACCTCGACCGGCGTTCCCGCCGCGCGCGCGAGTTCCTGGCGGAACAATCGCCGCCCGAGCGCGGCCGACACCAGCTGCACGCCCTTCTCGGCGAACTTCGCTTC
>CAZVNC010000651.1:0-1710 GCA_964628305.1 uncultured Ideonella sp. | reverse complement strand
GCATGAGCGCGGCCTGGAACGGGATGTTCGAGGAAATGCCGCGGATGACGAAGGCGTTCAGCGCGTCGCGCATGCGGGCGATGGCCTGCTCGCGGGTAGCGCCGTGCACGATCAGCTTGGCGATCATCGAGTCGTAGTACATCGAAATCTCGCCGCCGTCGTAGACGCCGGTGTCGACGCGGACGTGACCATCGACATCCTTGGGCGGCTGGAATTTCACCAGGCGACCTGTCGAGGGCAGGAAACCGCGGAACGGGTCTTCGGCGTTGATCCGGCACTCCATGGCCCAGCCGTTGATGCCGACTTCGGCCTGGCTGAGCGGCAGCTTTTCGCCGTAGGCGACGCGGATCATCTGCTCGACGAGGTCCAGCCCGGTGATCAGTTCCGTGACTGGGTGCTCGACCTGCAGACGGGTGTTCATTTCGAGGAAGTAGAACTCCTTAGTCGCGCCGGAAACGACGAACTCGACCGTACCGGCCGACTCGTAGTTAACTGCACGCGCCAGGGCCACGGCCTGTTCGCCCATCGCCTTGCGCATCTCGGGGTCGACAAAGGGTGACGGCGCCTCTTCGATGACTTTCTGGTGACGACGCTGGATCGAGCAGTCACGCTCGTTCAGGTACACGTAGTTGCCGTGCGAATCGCCGAGCACCTGGATCTCGATGTGGCGGGGTTCGAGCACGTACTTCTCGATGAAGACGCGGTCGTCGCCGAAGGAGTTCTTCGCTTCGTTCACGCAGGAGGAGAAACCCTCATGCGCCTCGGCGTCGTTGTAGGCGACGCGCAGGCCCTTGCCACCGCCGCCGGCGGAGGCCTTGATCATCACCGGGTAACCGATCTTCTGCGCGATCTTCACCGCCTCGTCCGGGCCGGAGATGGCATCGTTGTAGCCCGGGATCGTATTGACCTTGGCTTCGATGGCCAGCTTCTTCGACTCGATCTTGTCGCCCATCTTGGCCACCGAGTAGTGCTTCGGGCCGATGAACTTGATGCCTTCCTCTTCGAGGCGGCGCGAGAAGGTGGCGTTTTCCGACAGGAAGCCGTAGCCCGGATGCACGGCTTCGGCACCGGTCTGCTTGCAGGCGGCGATGATCTTGTCCATCACCAGGTACGACTCTTTCGAGGTGGCCGGGCCGATGCAGACGGCTTCGTCGGCGAGGTCGACGTGCAGTGCGTCCTTGTCGGCTTCCGAATAGACGGCAACGGTCTTGATGCCCATCTTGCGGGCGGTCTTGATGACGCGGCAGGCGATTTCGCCACGGTTCGCGATCAGAATCTTCTTGAACATGTTCCTATTCTCCCCGGACGCTTACAGCGGAATGTTGCCGTGCTTGCGCCACGGATTGTCGAGTTGCTTGTCGCGCAGCATCGCCAGCGAGCGGCAGATGCGCTTGCGGGTGGCGTGCGGCATGATCACGTCGTCGATGAAGCCACGTGCACCCGCCACGAAGGGATTGGCGAACTTGGCCTTGTACTCGGCTTCGCGCTCGGCGAGCTTGGCCGGATCGTTCTTTTCCTCGCGGAAGATGATCTCGACCGCGCCCTTCGGCCCCATGACGGCGATTTCCGCCGACGGCCAGGCGATGTTCACGTCGCCGCGCAGGTGCTTGGAGCTCATCACGTCGTAGGCACCGCCGTAGGCCTTGCGGGTGATCACCGAGATGCGCGGCACCGTCGCCTCGCAGTAGGCGTACAGCAGCTTGGCGCCGT
>CAZVNC010000650.1:0-1712 GCA_964628305.1 uncultured Ideonella sp. | reverse complement strand
GTCCGCGATTGCGATCGACAAGGTGATGACGAAGCGCGTCTGGGCCGCGGCCGGGCTGCCGACGCCGCGCTACGTCGCGCTCGCGCGCGACGCCCAGGCCGATCGCGCTCGCGTGCGCGGCGTGCCCGACGAACTCGGCCTGCCGCTCATCGTCAAGCCGCCGCACGAAGGCTCGTCGATCGGCGTCACGAAGGTGATGGGCTATTCGCAGATGGCAGACGCCGTCGCCCTTGCCGCGCGCTACGACGCCGACGTGCTGTGCGAGGAATTCATCGAGGGCGACGAAGTCACCTGCCCGGTCCTCGGCTCGGGCGATGCCGCGGTTGCGCTGCCGGTGATCCGTATCGTCGCTCCGGGCGGCGCCTACGACTACCAGAACAAGTACTTCACCGACGTCGTCAACTACATCGTGCCGAGCGGCCTGCCGGCGGCCGAGGAGCGCGAAATCCAGCGCATCGTCGTCGAGGCTTATCGCACCCTCGGCTGCCGCGGCTGGGGACGCGCCGACCTGATGGTGCGCGCGTCCGACCGCAAGCCCTTCCTGCTCGAGATGAACACCTCGCCCGGCATGACGGGCCACTCGCTGGTGCCGATGTCGGCGCGCGCCGCCGGCATCAGCTACGAACAACTCTGTCTGCGCCTGCTGCAAGACGCGGCACTCGACGGCTGATCGATATGCCGAAGCTGCCGCACCCGAGTCCGCCGCCGGCCCTGCCGCTGGACGTGCGTTTCATGCAAGGCACGGCGACGCTTCTCGTCGTGCTGCTGCTGCTGGGCGTTGCGGCGTTCGCGCTGCACTGGGCAGCGCGGCTGCCGGTGTTCGCGATCCGTTCGATCCGGGTCGAGGGCGACATGGCGCACAACAGTGTGGCGACGATCCGCGCCAACGCATTGCCCAAGCTCGCCGGCAGCTTCGTGACGATGGATCTGCGCCATGCGCAGCAGGCGTTCGAATCCGTGCCGTGGGTGCGCCAGGCGGTCGTCCATCGTGCGTGGCCGGACCGGTTGCTGGTGCAGCTGGAGGAGTTCCAGGCGGTCGCGCTGTGGGCCGGCAGCGACGAGCCCGAAGCGCGCAAGCTCGTCAGCCGGCAGGGCGAGGTGTTCGAGGCCAACATCGGCGACGTCGAGGACGACGGCCTGCCGACACTGCGCGGCCCGGACGGCAGCGCGCCGCAGGTGCTCGCGATGTGGCACCGGCTCGCGCCGTTGGCCCGCCGCATGGACGCGCAGGTCGACGCGCTCGGTCTGTCGGCGCGCGGCTCGTGGCATGCCGAGCTCGACAACGGCGCCGTCATCGAACTCGGCCGCGGCAGCGACGACGAGGTAATCGCGCGCGTCGAGCGCTTCGTCGCGACGCTCGCCCAGGTATCGGCGCGCTATCGGCGCCCGCTCGAATACGCCGACCTGCGCCACCACGACGGCTATGCGCTGCGCCTGCAGGGCGTGGCGACGCTCGTCCCGACGCCGCCCGCCCCGGCGGCGAAGCCCCCTAAGAACTGAGAACCTGTGAACGAACCCCGCACTCCCGCTCGGCCGCCCCAGACGGCGCGACTCTTCGTTGCAGATGCTCGCTGTAGCACGGGCTACGTCTGCGCTTTGCGCCTCAATTGGCACCCTCTGGTGGGCCCGCTCGGGCGCGCCGGATTCATTCACAGGTTCTGAGACTCGATATGGCCAAGGAATACAAGGATCTCGTCGTCGGCCTGGACATC
>CAZVNC010000649.1:0-1720 GCA_964628305.1 uncultured Ideonella sp. | reverse complement strand
GAAGATCGACGCGAAGATGATCAGCAGATAGAGCTCCGGGATCGAGCTCCAGATCTCGATCAGGCGCTGCAGCGTCAAGTCGATGCGGCCGCCGAAGTAGCCCTGGATCGCGCCGGCGACGATGCCGAGCGCGGTGCCGATCGCGGCCAGCGCAAGCGCGAACAGGATGCTGACGCGAAAGCCGTACAGCAGCCGCGCGACCATGTCCTGCCCGAGCGAGTCGGTGCCGAGCCAGTTCTTCGCGCTCGGCGGCGCCGGGTTCGGCTCCTTCTGGAAGTAGTCGGTCGAGCTTGCCGAATGCGGATTGATCGTGCCGAGCTTCCAGTTGCCGGGCTTGGCGAACTGCGCGGCGATGAACGGGTCGGTCCAGTCGGTCGGCGTGCGAAAGTCGCCGCCGTAGGCCGTCTCCGGCGGGTTGGCGAAGACCGGGAACGACCACTCGCCGTTGTAGCGCGCGACGAGCGGGCGGTCGTTGCTGATGAACTCGGCCAGCGCACTGACGATCAGCAGCGCGACCATGATCCACAGCGACAGGGTGCCGATCCGGTTGCGCCGGAACCGTGCCCAGGCGCGCTGGTTGGGCGACATCGGCTTGCTGCGCGCCGCGCTGGTCTGCGGCGCCGTGTCGGCGGCGTCGGGGCTGATGGCGAGCTCCGTCATTTGGCGACACTCCCGAATTGCACGCGGCGGTCGACGACCACGTAGAGCAGGTCAGACACGAGCTTGACGACGAGCCCGATCAAGGTGAACAGGAACAGCGACCCGAGCACGACCGGATAGTCGCGCCGCACGATCGACTCGTACGACAGCAGGCCGAGGCCGTCGAGCGAGAAGAGCGTCTCGATCAGCAGCGAGCCGCCGAAGAACGCGAACACGAAAGCCGCCGGAAAGCCGGTGACGAGCGGAATCAGCGCGTTGCGAAAGACGTGCTTCCACAGCACCCGGTCCTGCGACAGGCCCTTGGCGCGCGCGACGAGCACGTACTGCTTGCGCAACTCCTCGATGAAGGTGTTCTTCGTCAGCAGCGTCACCGTCGCGAAGCCGCCGATCACGTAGCAGATCATCGGCAGCGTCAGGTGCCAGAAGTAGTCGGCGATGCGCGCCGGCCACGAAAGCTGCTCCCAGTTGTCGGAGGTCAGCCCGCGCAGCGGGAAGATCTCCCAGAAGCTGCCGCCGGCGAACAGCACGATCAGGAACACGCCGAGCACGAAGCCCGGAATCGCGAAGCCGATCAGCACGACGAGCGTCGTCGCGGTGTCGAAGCGCGAACCCTCGCGCACTGCTTTCGCGATGCCGAGCGGGATCGAGATCAGGTAGGTCAGCAGGAACGCCCACAGGCCGAGGCTGATCGAGACCGGCAGCTTCTCCTTGATCAGCTCCCACACGTCTTTGTTGTGCAGGAAGCTGCGTCCGAGGTCGAAGCGCGC
This sequence comes from uncultured Ideonella sp., assembly GCA_964628305.1. GTDB lineage: Bacteria > Pseudomonadota > Gammaproteobacteria > Burkholderiales > Burkholderiaceae_C > CAIKUF01. The sequence goes on along the minus strand of CAZVNC010000649.1, from coordinate 293 downwards.
GAAGTTCGACAGCATCTCGACATAGCGCACCGGGGCCGGCTTGTCGAAGCCGTAGAGCTTCTTCAGCTCGGCGATCTGCTTGGCGTCGCTGTCGCGGCCCGCCTTGTACGCCGAGCCTTCGCCGCCGCCCGGTCCCATGCGCGCCTCGGCCATCAACTGCTCGATCGGCCCGCCGGGGACGAACTGGACGACGATGAAGGTGACGGTCAGCACGCCGATCAGCGTCGGCACCATCAGCAGCAGGCGTTTGAGGATGTAGCTCAGCATCGGGTCGGTCCTCGGTGAGGGTCAGG
>CAZVNC010000648.1:0-1722 GCA_964628305.1 uncultured Ideonella sp. | reverse complement strand
CCTCGGCGACGTCGGACCGGTTGCGATCAGCCTGCGCGGTCGAGGTGCGCCGCCGGCACCGAGCCTGGCACCGGGCTCCCTGGACTTCGGCACGGTCGGTGTCGGCGAGCCTGGCCCCGCGCAGCTGGTCACGCTGAGCAACACCGCCCCGGTCGAACTGGCGGTGGGCACGCTGGCGCTGTCTGGCGGCCTGGACTTCGCGCTCCAGACGGATACCTGCACCGGCCAGACGATCCCGGCCTTCGGCAGCTGCCAGTTCAACGTGCGCTTCCAGCCGGCGCTGGCTGGCGCCAGTGCCGACCTGGTGAGCGTGCCGAGCGACGCCGTGGGCTCGCCGGCCATACTGACTGTGCAGGGAGACGCTGTGATCCCGACGGTCTTCCGCGACGGTTTCGAATAGCGCAAACGTGCGCGCCGGCGGTCACCCATGCGCCCTTCAGCGCCGCTGCGCCTGCGCGCGCAGGCGTAGCAACGCCGGATCACCATCGAACTCACCGGGCTCCGCACTCCACAGCAAGTTCTGCAATGCATCAGCCTGCGGATGTGCAGCCACACCACGCCAGCAGGCCGCGAGGTACAGCGCGAGCAGCCGCTTCGCCGCCGGATCCGCACTCGCTGCCTGCTCTGCGGCGAGCGCTCCGCAGCGGTCCCCGGCCGGCACAGTCGCGTGGAACAGGCGAATCGCGTCGAGCCGCGCGCGCGTCGCTGCGGGCAGCTGCGCCCAACCGGCCAGCGCACGGATCTCGTCAGCGGCTCCCTGCGCCCCCGCGACCTGGCCTGCGGCTTCATCGATCATTGCCAGCGCCGCGCGCGACCCCAATGTGCGCGGGTGCGCAGCGCCGTCCAGGCGTGTGCGCACTTCGATCGCTGCCAGCGCATCAGCGCGGGCGCCGGCGAGGTCGCCAGTGCGCAGGCGCGCAAGTGCCAGCAGTTGCTGCACGGAGGCTACATCCGAGTGCCCCTCGCCATAGTGTTCGCGCATCAGCGGCAAGGCGGCCTCTGCCAGGTCCAGTGCACGCCGCGGGTCGTGCTGCCGCAGCGCCAGGCGCGCCAGCTGACGCAAGTCCGTGGCTACCGCGGGATGGCGCGGGCCATGAATGCGGCGCGACAGCTCCAACCGCGCTTCGATGGCCGCCTGTGCCTCGCGCCAGCGAACCGACAGTTCCAGCGCCATGCCCTCCCCGTGCAGCAACTGTTGTCGCGCCGCATCGTCGTAGGCGCCTGTTGACTGCAGCCGTGTGCGCATCGCCGCAAGCCGCGCCAGTGCCTCATCGGCGCGCCCGGCGGCAGACAGGAATCCGGCGCGCACCACTTCCATGCCGACCGCGGTAGTCGACGGTGCCGACGACCCGTTGGCGTTGACCGCGGTCAGTCGGTAGTAGTAGGTCGTGACGAAGAGCAGCCCAGTGTCGGAGTAGGTCGTCCCGGCCAGGTCCGAGGCCACGAGGGTCGTGTCCGCAGGGGCGAACGCCGCAGTGGAGGACCGCTCGAGCGTGTAGATCACGCCAGTGGTGGCCGACGGCAGCCAGGCAAGGTCGATCACACCGGGAGCGCCCGGGGTCGCCGTGATCGCGCCCGGCGGGGCCGGGATCGTCGTCACGGACTTGGACGGCGCCCAGGCGGAGAAGGACGCAAGCGCCGTTGCCCTCACCCGCAGCACGTAGGTTGCGTCGACCATCGCCGAAGCAATCGAGACCGAGGGCGTCGTCACGGTCGCCAGGG
>CAZVNC010000647.1:0-1726 GCA_964628305.1 uncultured Ideonella sp. | reverse complement strand
GATCAGCAGCGTGCTGCGCAGCGACAACGCCGGCCGTTGGCGTGCCGGCGGCGCCCTGCCGCGCGCCCCGCCTTCGGGCCCGGGCTGCGTCACTGCGCCGCTTTCAGCAGGTAGCCGAGGCCGCGCAGCGTGACGAGTTGCGCGCCGCTGCCGGCGATCCGCTTGCGCAGCCGGTAGGCGACGACCTCGATCGCCTCGGCCTGGAACTGCGCCTGCTGCGGAAAGACGAGCGCGTAGAGACGCTCCTTGGCGATCGCGCGGCCGGGCTGCGCGAGCAGCGCGCGCAGCAGCGCCAGTTCGCGCGGTGCAAGGTCCATCGGTTCGCCGTTCAGGGTGACGGCGCCGCTGTCGGGCTCGATGCGCATCCCGCAAAAAGCCGGTGGGCCGGCGCCCGCGTCGCGATCGGCGCGTGCTTGCGCGCGCCGGGCAAGCGCCTGCACGCGCGCCTCGAGTTCGTCGAGGTCGAAGGGCTTGGGCAGATAGTCGTCGGCGCCGGTGTTGAGGCCGAGGATGCGATCGCCGACCGTGCCGCGTGCGGTGAGGATCAGCACCGGCGTCGCGAGCCCAGCGGCGCGCGCGCGCGCGAGCACGTCGAGGCCGTCGCATCCGGGCATGTTCAAGTCGAGCAGCACGACGTCGGGCTGGCTCGCCTGCCAGCGGTCGACCGCACGCGCGCCGTCGGTGCAGGTCGTGACCTGCATGCCGCGCCGCTCGAAGCTGCGCACGAGCGTGGTCTGCATCGCGAGGTTGTCTTCGATCAGCAGCAGTTTCACGCCGCAAACCTTAGCAGGCGCACGCTGCGCCGGTGCGCCGATCGGAGGCGGCCGAATCAGCGTTTCCCCTAGGCCGATCGACAGCCGATTGACAGCCTCGGCTGCAACGATGCGCGCACTGCAACCCGACCTCCTGGAGAGACAGCATGCGCAGAGACACCTTCCTTCGTTCGATGGCGATGATGGCGCTGGCCGGCGGCCTGCCGCTCGCGGCCCGTGCCGCCGATCCGATCAAGATGATGATCCCGGCCAATCCCGGCGGCGGCTGGGACACGACCGGGCGCGCGCTCGGCGCCGCGATGGAGCAGGCGGGCGTCGCCTCGTCGGTCAGCTACGACAACAAGGGCGGCGCGGCCGGCGCGATCGGTCTGGCGCAGTTCGTCAACAGCACCAAGGGCGACCCCGACGCACTGATCGTGATGGGCGCGGTGATGCTAGGCGGCATGATCACCGGCAAGCCGCCGGTGTCGCTGTCGCAGGCGACGCCGATCGCGCGCCTGACGAGCGAGTACAACGTCTTCGTGCTGCCCGCGAATTCTCCGTTCAAGACGATGGGCGACGTCGTCGCGCAGATGAAGAAGGACCCCGGCAGCGTCAAGTGGGGCGGCGGTTCGCGCGGCGCGACCGAGCACATCGCGGCGGCGATGATCGCGCGCGCGGTGGGCGTCGATCCGTCCAAGATCAACTACGTCGCGTTTCGCGGCGGCGGCGAGGCGACCGCCGCAATCCTCGGCGGCAACGTCACGATCGGCGGCAGCGGCTATAGTGAGTTTGCCGAGTACATCCGCACCGGCAAGATGCGCGCGGTTGCCGTCACGTCCGAGGCGCGCCTGCCGGGCATCGATGTGCCGACGCTCAAGGAGCAGGGCATTGACGTCGTCATCGGCAACTGGCGCGGCGTCTACGGCGCGGGCGGCATCACCGCCGCGCAGCGCAAGATGCTGACCGACCGG
>CAZVNC010000646.1:0-1728 GCA_964628305.1 uncultured Ideonella sp. | reverse complement strand
GAACGGCGACAAGCTGTTCCTGACCCCGGAACTGAGCATGCAGATCCAGCGCGCGCTCGACAGCGACATCGTCATGCAGTTCGACGAATGCACGCCCTACCAGACCGCCGGCCGCCTGACGACCGAGGGCGAGGCGCGCGCTTCGATGGAGCTCAGCCTGCGCTGGGCCGCGCGCTGCCAGGCCGAGTTCGAGCGGCTCGAGAACCCGAACGCGCTGTTCGGCATCGTCCAGGGCGGCATGTTCGAGGCCTTGCGCGAGGAGTCGGTCGCGAAGCTTGCGGCGATGGACTTCCCCGGCTACTCGATCGGCGGCGTCAGCGTCGGCGAGCCGAAGGCCGAGATGCAGCGCATCGTCGCCCACACGCCGCACCGGCTGCCCACCCACAAGCCGCGCTACCTGATGGGCGTCGGCACGCCGGAGGACTTGGTCGAGGGCGTCGCCGCGGGTGTCGACATGTTCGACTGCGTGATGCCGACGCGCAATGCGAGAAACGGCCATCTCTTCACGCGCTTCGGCGACTTGAAGATCCGCAACGCGCGGCATCGGATGGACGAGCTGCCGATCGACGAGAGCTGCACCTGCCACACGTGCAGCCGCTTCAGCCGCGCGTATCTGCATCACCTCGACCGCTGCGGCGAGATGCTTGGCCCGATGCTCGCGAGCATCCACAACCTGCACTACTACCTGAACCTGATGCGCGAGGTGCGCGAGGCGCTGGACGTGGGTGCTTTCGCCGCCTATGCGCTGCGCTTCACGCAGGACCGCGCGCGCGGCGTGTGATAGGCCCTCGCGTTCAATCGCATGGGGAATCATTGACGGCTGGCCAGGGCCAGTCCTTGGCTCGGGCGGCCTGGGCGCCAGCTCAAGACTTACGACGGTAGGTCAGCACGCGGCGACCTACATCTGCTGACGACCCTCAGCTGCCGGTGGGCGGTTCGAAGTGCGCGCGGCAAAGCCGACGTTGGCGTCCACACGTTGCGGACGTTGTTCATGCTGATGGTCTCGGCCGCTGCTGAGCAGTGTCCAGTCGGTCGCCCCCCATGCATGAACTCCGGGTCACTGACCCACTGCGGCCAGTGAGGCTCGACGCGCGGCTGCGGCGTCAGTGCGGGTAGCGCCGTCGCCTCGGCGACGGCGGCGATGGTCGCAGCTGGCCCACGATGCGTCCGCCTCGGTGTCGATGTCATAGCGCGCGATCGCCTGCGCGCACAGCGATCGCTCGATGCGGCCGGCGCGGGCCAGCGCGTCGAGCGCCGCCAGCACGACGTGATGACGGTCCACCTCGAAGAAGCTGCGCAGCGCGGCGCGGGTGTCGCTGCGGCCGAAGCCGTCGGTGCCGAGCACGGTGTAGGGTGCGTCGAAGCCGCCGGCGATCGATTGCGGCCAGGCGCGCACGTAGTCGGTGGCAGCGATCACGGGCGCGTCGCCGCTCAGGCAGCGTGCCACGTGGCTCTGGCGCTGCGGCGCCTCGGGATGCAGGCGGTTGTAGCGCTCGACCTCGCGTGCGTCGCGGGCGAGTTCGCTGAAACTGGTGGCGCTCCAGACCTCGCTGGCGATCTGCCAGTCGTCGCGCAGCAGTTCGGCCGCGGCGATCACCTCGCGCAGGATCGTGCCCGAGCCGACCAGGCGCACCGGCGCCCCGGCCACCGAATGCTCGACCGCCACTTCGGCGAAGCGGTACAGACCGCGGACCACGTCGCCCTCCGCTCCCGCCGGCAGCGAGGGCT
>CAZVNC010000645.1:0-1740 GCA_964628305.1 uncultured Ideonella sp. | reverse complement strand
ACGCCGGCGATGGGGCCGCTCCAGGGAATGTCAGAGATGTGCAGCGCGAGGGATGCGCCGCAGAGGGCGAGCACGTCGCCGGGGAAGGTCTTGTCGGCGGAGATGACCGTCGCGATGACCTGGGTCTCGTTGCGGTAGCCGTCCGGGAAGAGGGGGCGGCAGGGGCGGTCGATGAGGCGCGAGATGAGCACCTCCTCGTCGCGGGGCCGGCCCTCGCGCTTGAAGAAGCCGCCGGGGATCTTGCCCGCGGCGTAGGTCTTCTCGGTGTAGTCGACGGTGAGCGGGAAGAAGTCCTGGCCGGGCTTCGCGGACTTCGCGCCGACGACGGTCGCGAGCACCACCGTGTCCTCGACGTTGACGAGCACCGCGCCCGACGCCTGGCGCGCGATCTCGCCGGTTTCCAACACGACCTTGTGCTGGCCCCACTGGAAGGTCTTCGTAATCTTGTTGAACATGCTCATGAACTGTCTCCATTCGTTTGGGCGCTAGAGGGATGCGGCAGCGCCCGTCGCCAGGAGCCGAGTTCGCCGCGGCAACAATGCCATTCCAGCGTGCCCCGCCGCACCCTGGGGTGCCGAAGCAAGCGCGTTGGAATGACACAGCCGTTGCCCGGTGGGCTCGTCTCCGACCAATGCGAAAAGCCTGTGCTGGGCCATCCAGACAGGCTCGTTCGCGTCGCCTTCGCCTACTTGCGAAGACCGAGTTTCTGGATCAGCGCCGTGTAGCGATCGGCGCTGCGATCCTTCAGATAGGCCAGCAAGCGCTTGCGGCGGTTCACCATCTTGAGCAGGCCGCGGCGGCCGTGATGGTCCTTGCTGTGCGTCTTGAAGTGCGGCATCAGCTCATTGATGCGGGCGGTGAGGATCGCCACTTGCACTTCGGGGGAGCCGGTATCGTTCGCGCTGCGCGCGTTGTCCTTGACGATCTCGGCCTTGTTCAGGCTGGCATTCGACATGTGTGTTTCCTGTGTGCGGCCTTGCGTTCGCCGGTCCGGCGATCTGCTCTGGCCATGGACTTGCGGTCGCAGGAGAAACCGTCCCGCGCCGTGCTGATGCCCGCGCCCCCGTTTTCAGGGGGACGCAAAACCTGCTGATTATAGCCGCAGCGCCCGTCGCAATCGATCGACGCCCTGCACCAGCCGCTGCGTCTCGCGCGAGGCGAAGCACCAGCGCAGCCAGCCCTCTCCCGCGCGGCCGAAGGCGATGCCCGGGGCGAGGCCCAGGCCGTGTTCGACAACGAGGCGCTTGGCCAGCGCAAGCGAATCGTTCTCGCTTTCGACGCGGAAGAAGGCGTACATGCCGCCGGGCGGCGTCGCGACCGCGATGCCCGGCAACGCAGCCAGCAGCGGCAGCAGGGTATCGCGGCCGAGCTTCAGGCGCTGAACCAGCCCCGGCACGAAGCTGTCGGCCCGCGCCAGCGCGGCGAGCCCCGCGCGCTGCACGAAGACCGGAGCGCACGAGGTGTTGAACTCGATCAGCTTGCCGATCGCATCGATCATGCGCGGCGGCACGACGAGCCAGCCCAGGCGCCAGCCCGTCATCAGGAAACTCTTCGAGAAGCTGTGCGCGACGACGAGCCGATCGTCGGCATCGGCGATGTCGAGAAAGCTCGGCGCGGCCGCTTGGGCACCGAACCAGATGCGCTCGTACACCTCGTCGGCGACGATCCAGGTGCCGGTGCGCCGGCAGTGGGCGAGGATGGCCTCCTGCTCGGTGCGTGTCAGCGTCCAGCCGGTCGGGT
>CAZVNC010000644.1:0-1741 GCA_964628305.1 uncultured Ideonella sp. | reverse complement strand
TACGTCGAGAAGTTCACGAAGGGCGAGGTCAAGGGCAAGACTGGGTCCCTCACCGCGCTGCCGATCATCGAGACGCAGGCCGGCGACGTGTCCGCGTTCGTTCCGACCAACGTGATCTCGATCACCGACGGCCAGATCTTCCTCGAGACGGCGCTCTTCAACGCCGGCATCCGGCCCGCGATCAACGCCGGCATCTCGGTCTCGCGCGTCGGCTCGTCGGCGCAGACGAAGCTCATCAAGGCGCTGTCGGGCGGCATCCGCACCGACCTCGCGCAGTACCGCGAGCTGGCGGCGTTCGCGCAGTTCGCCTCCGACCTCGACGAGGCGACCCGCAAGCAACTCGACCGCGGCGCGCGCGTCACCGAACTGCTGAAGCAGGCGCAGTACTCGCCGCTGCCGATCAGTCTGCAGGCGGCGACGCTGTTCGCCGTCAACAAGGGCTTCATGGACGACGTCGACGTGAAGCAGATCCTCGCCTTCGAGCACGGCATGCAGCAGCACCTGAAGTCGAGTCACGCCGCGCTGCTCGCCAAGCTGGAAGCCGACAAGGCGATGGACAAGGCCGCCGAGGAAGAGATGAGCGGCGCGATCGCGGCGTTCAAGAAGTCCTTCAGCTGAACCCCGACCTGCGACCAGGAGCAATGTCATGGCGGTAGGCAAGGAACTGCGCGGCAAGATCAAGAGCTTCGAGAACACGAAGAAGATCACGAAGGCCATGGAGATGGTCTCCGCGTCGAAGATGCGAAAGGCCCAGGACCGGATGCGCGCGGTGCGGCCGTACGCCGACAAGATCCGCAACATCACGGCCAACCTCTCGCGCGCCAATCCGGAGTACCGCTCGCCCTACATGCGCAAGGTCGAGTCGCGCCAGCGGGTCGGCTACATCGTCGTCACGACCGACAAGGGCCTGTGCGGCGGCTTGAACACCAACGTGCTGCGGGCGGTGACGAACCAGTTGCGCGAGGGCCAGCAAGGCGGCGGCAGCGCGCAGGCGGTCGCGATCGGCAACAAGGGCTACGCCTTCCTGAACCGGATCGGCGTCAAGGTGACGAGCCACGCGGTGCAGCTCGGCGACGCGCCGCTTCTCGAGCGCCTGATCGGGCCGGTGAAGGTCATGCTCGACGCCTTCGTCGGCGGCGAGATCGACGTCGTCTATCTCTGCTACACCCGGTTCATCAACACGATGAAGCAGGAGCCGGTGATCGAGCAGCTGCTGCCGCTGACCAGCGCTCGCCTCGAGCAGACGGCGGCCGAGAAGGCGCAGTACGCCTGGGACTACATCTACGAGCCCGACCCGGCGGTCGTCATCAACGAGCTGCTCACGCGCTACATCGAAGCGCTCGTGTTCCAGGCGGTGGCCGAGAACATGGCGTCCGAGCAGTCGGCGCGGATGGTCGCGATGAAGGCGGCGACCGACAACGCCGGCAACCTGATCGCCGAGCTGCAGCTCATCTACAACAAGACCCGCCAGGCGGCGATCACCAAGGAATTGAGTGAGATCGTCGGCGGCGCGGCGGCCATCTCGGGCTGACGCGGACCCATCGAATACTGTTCAAAGGACTCGAGAAAATGGCACAAGGCAAGATCGTTCAGTGCATCGGCGCCGTGGTGGACGTCGAATTCCCGCGCGATGAGATGCCGCGCATCTACGACGCACTCAAGCTCGACGGCACCGCGTTGACGCTCGAGGTGCAGCAGCAGCTGGGCGACGGCATCGTGCGCACCATCGCGCTGGGCTCGT
>CAZVNC010000643.1:0-1754 GCA_964628305.1 uncultured Ideonella sp. | reverse complement strand
TTCGCCAACGTCGACATCACGAAGGAACCGATTCCGGTCGTGCCGACGCTGCACTACCAGATGGGCGGCGTGCCGACCAACATCCATGGTCAGGTCGTCGTTCCGCGCGGCGGCGACCCGCTGACCCCGGTGCACGGCCTGTATGCGGTCGGCGAGTGCGCGTGCGTCAGCGTGCACGGCGCGAACCGGCTCGGCACCAATTCGCTGCTCGACCTGCTCGTGTTCGGCCGCGCCGCGGGCCGGCATATCGTCGAATCCGTTCAGAAGACCGGCGCGCACAAGCCGCTGCCGGCGGACGCGGCCGATGCGTCGCTCGAACGCCTCGCGCGGCTCGATTCGAGCCCGACGGGCGAATATGCGCAGAACGTCGCGAACGACCTTCGGGCGTCGATGCAGCACCACGCGGGCGTGTTCCGCACCCAGGCGCTGATGGACGAGGGCGTGCGCCAGGTCGCGGCGCTCGCCGAACGCGTGAAGGCGATCGGGCTGCAGGACAAGTCGAAGGTGTTCAACACGGCGCGCGTCGAGGCACTCGAAGTCGAGAACCTGATCGAGGTTGCGCGGGCGACGATAAAGTCGGCTGCAGCGCGCCACGAGTGCCGCGGTGCGCACACCGTGCTCGAGTACGAACGCGCGGCCGACGACCCCGACCATCCGCTCGGCCGCAACGACACGGACTGGCTCAAGCACACGCTCTGGTACAGCCAGGGCGACCGGCTCGACTACAAGCCGGTACGCATGCAGCCGTTGACGGTCGCGAGCGTGCCGCCCAAGGTGCGCACGTTCTGACGCGCCTACCGAAAGACATCCGCCCGACTAGAGAACCAGGCAGCCCGACATGACGAAGCGCACTTTTCAGATCTACCGCTACGACCCGGAGAAGGACGCCAGGCCGACGATGCAGACGCTGCAGGTCGAACTCGACGGCAGCGAGCGCATGCTGCTCGACGCGCTGCTCAAGCTGAAGGCGGTCGATCCGACACTGTCGTTTCGCCGCTCGTGCCGCGAAGGCGTTTGCGGGTCGGACGCGATGAACATCAACGGCAAGAACGGGCTGGCGTGTCTGACGAACATGCGCACGCTGCCGGATACGATCGTCCTCAAGCCGCTGCCCGGGCTGCCCGTGGTGCGCGACCTGATCGTCGACATGACGCAGTTCTTCACCCAGTACGAGTCGATCAAGCCCTATCTGATCAACGAGCTGTCGCCGCCCGAGAAGGAGCGCCTGCAGTCGCCCGAGGAGCGCGACGAGCTCAACGGGCTCTACGAGTGCATCCTGTGCGCGTGCTGCTCGACGGCCTGCCCGAGCTATTGGTGGAACCCGGACAAGTTCGTCGGCCCGGCCGGCTTGCTGCAGGCGTACCGCTTCCTTGCCGACAGCCGCGATCTCGGCACGGAGGAACGGCTCGACGATCTCGAAGACCCGTACCGGGTGTTTCGCTGCCGAAGTATCCTCAACTGCGTCGACGTTTGCCCCAAGGGCCTGAAGCCGGCCGGCGCGATCAGCAAGATCAAGGAGATGATGGTGCGCCGCGCCATCTGAGACAGATGACTGTTCAGTCCGGTGCAAGGCAAGGCGCGCAGACTGTTCTCGATGCGCGCACCTTGAGCCGCCTGCGCTGGTGGTGCCGGCGCGGCATCTCGGCCAGGTGCATCCGCATTTCCGCGAGGTGCAGCAGGTGCTGGCGCTGCAATGCGCCGACGAGGCCCGGCACATCGAGGTGTTCACCCGCCGCCTCGGCCTGCGCGGGCAT
>CAZVNC010000642.1:0-1755 GCA_964628305.1 uncultured Ideonella sp. | reverse complement strand
ATCAACGTCGCCGGCGGCAAGGCGGTCGGCCTGACCGGCCGCGACGGCGGCCTGATCCGCGCCAGGAAGCTCAGGATGGTCGACCTGAAGGATCCGAGCATCGAGCACGACGTGGGCCAGGTCGGCGAGATCGAGTCGATCGACCCGAGCGTCGTGCGCGCGCTGCAGGACGACCAGTTCATCCCCGTCATCTCGCCGCTCGGCTTCGGCAAGGACAACGAGAACTACAACATCAACGCCGACGTCGTCGCCGGCAAGCTGGCCGAGGTGCTGAAGGCCGAGAAGCTGATGCTGCTGACCAACACGCCGGGCGTGCTGGACAAGGACGGCAAGCTGCTCACCAACCTGTCGGCGCGCGAGATCGACGATCTGTTCGCCGATGGCACGATCAGCGGCGGCATGCTGCCCAAGATCTCTTCAGCGCTCGACGCCGCCAAGAGCGGCGTCAACACCGTGCACATCATCGACGGCCGCGTGCCGCACGCCATGCTGCTCGAGATCCTGACCGATCAGGCGTACGGGACGATGATCCGGTCGCATTGATGAAGGCGGCAAGCGCGATTCGCCCGAAGCTTCGAGCGCGGCTCGCGCGCGACGGCGTGCGGCCGGCCCTCGAGCCGCCCGTCGCCGGATCGGGGTGAGCGCGTTCCTCTCCTGGAGCGGCGGCAAGGACTCGATGCTGGCGCTGCATCGCGCGCTTGCCGCCGGCCATGAAGTGCGCGCCCTGCTCGCGATGTTCGACGAATCCGGCCAACGCTCGCGCTCGCACGCCCTCTCGCCGCTTCTCATGCAGGCCCAGGCCGACGCCCTGGGCATCCCGCTCGTGATGCGCCACGCCGGCTGGGCCGACTACGAGGCGGTGTTCGGCGAACAACTGCAGCAGTTCGCCCGCCAGGGTTTTTCGACCGGGCTCTTCGGCGATATCGACCTGCAGCCGCATCGCGACTGGGAAGAGAGAGTCTGCGCCCGCGCCGGGCTGCGCGCCGAGCTGCCGCTGTGGGGCGAGCCGCGGCGGGCGCTGGTCGATGAACTGCTGGCCCTCGGCTACCGCGCGCGGGTCGTCTGTGTCGATGCGCGCGTCCTCGAAGCGAGCTTTTGCGGGCGCGCGTTCGATGCGGCGTTCCTGGCCGACTTGCCGCCCGGGGTGGACCCCTGCGGCGAGAACGGCGAGTTCCACACCTTCGTCTTCGACGGGCCGCGATTCGCGCACGCCGTGCCGCACCGGCTGGCCGCAGTGCACGAGATCAAGCCGCAGGCGCCTGCGCCGGGTCACTTCTTCGTCCAGGAGCTGTCATGAACGGCCGCCGCGCGCGCGTCTGGCTGTTCGATCTGGACAACACGCTGCACAACGCGTCGCACTTCGCGTTCGGCGGCATCAACGGCGCGATGACCGAGTACATCGTGCGCGAGTTGTCGATGACGCCGCCCGAGGCCGACGCCCTGCGCCGCGCCTACTGGCTGCGCTACGGCGCGACGCTGCTCGGGCTGGTTCGCCACCACGGCGTTCGCGCCGACCACTTCCTGCATCACACGCACGTGCTGCCGGGCCTCGAGGACAGCGTGCACGGCCACCCGCACGACCTGCAGGCGCTGCGCCGCCTGCGCGGGCGCAAGGTGATCCTCACCAATGCGCCGCGCGCGTACGCCTTGCGCGTGCTCGGCGTGCTCGGCATCGCACGTGCTTTCGACGCTATCTTCGCTATCGAAGACATGCGAATGTTCGGCGAGCTGCGCCCGAAGCCCGATGCGCGCATG
>CAZVNC010000641.1:0-1757 GCA_964628305.1 uncultured Ideonella sp. | reverse complement strand
ATCCGCGCCGCGTTCAAGCTGCTCGGGCTGCAGACCTACTTCACCGCCGGCGTGAAGGAGGTGCGTGCCTGGACCATCCACATCGGCGACACCGCGCCGCAGGCCGCGGGCGTGATCCACACCGACTTCGAGCGCGGCTTCATCCGCGCCCAGACGATCGCGTTCGAAGACTTCATCGCCTTCGGCGGCGAGCAGGGGGCGAAGGACGCCGGGCGGATGCGCGCCGAGGGCAAGGACTACGTCGTCAAGGACGGCGACGTGCTGAATTTCCTGTTCAACGTCTGAGCGACTGCCGACGACGACTCGAGATCGATCACCGTGCCGCAAGCCGTCATCCCCTGGTCGGATCGACGCCGATGATCGCGCGCCCGGAGGTGCGAGGGTCGCGCGATGTATGGGTGACGATCGGCGTTGCCGTCGTCTACGCCGCGATCGCCTGGCTCTCGTTGCAGATCGCGCGCCGGCCGGACGGCGCCTCGCCGCTGTACTTCGGTGCTGGTCTCGCCCTCGCCTGCGCACTGCGCTATGGATGGCCGGCACTGGCTGGCGTTCTGCTGGGCGCGGTGGGCGCCGCCGTGCTGACGCGGGGTGCGCAGGTCGTCGCCGAGCCAAGCCTGACCGCGATCTGGTGCGTCGTCGCGCTCGGCGCGCCGCTGCAGGCATGGGTGGGCGCTGCGCTGGTGCGCCGTTTCGTGCCCGGACCGCTGACGCTCGCCGAGCCGCGGGACATCGCGCTCTTCCTGCTGCTTGGCGCGCCGATCGCCTGCCTGATCGGAGCGAGCCTCGCTGCGCTGGCGCTCGGTGCGGCCGGCATCGTGCCGGGCGAAGCACTCGCCGCGCGGTGGTGGACCTGGTGGATGGGCGACACCATCGGCGTCCTGATCGGCGCGCCGATCGTGCTCAGCCTGATCGGCCTGCCGCGCGCCGACTGGGCGCCGCGGCGTCTGACGCTCGGCCTGCCGCTCGTCTTCGCGACCGCCTTGCTGGTGACGGCCACGGTGCTGGTGACGCATTGGTACGACGAGCGCTCGCGGGCGCTCTTCGAGCGCGAGGCGACGCAGGCGACGGCCCTGCTCACCGCGCGCCTCGAACGTCCGATGGCAGCCTTGCAGGTGTTGCGCGGCGCGTTCGCGCTCGCGACGTCGCCCGCGCCGCAGGCGCTGCGGCGCACCGCGCGCAACTGGCTCGCCGACGATGCCGCGACACAGGCAGCGGACCGCAGCGTCTGGTCGCTCGGTTACGCGCAGTGGGCATCCGCCGCCGGGCTGCTCGAATCACGCCTGCCCGCGGCCCGGGTCGATTCCGCCGCCGCTGCCGGTGCGGCGACCGCGCGCACGACGCAGACCGGGTCGGCGGCGGACGACGAGCCGCTCGTCGTGCAGCAGGTCGAGCCGGCGGCGGCCAGCTGGCCTGCGCCCGGGTCGAACCTGCTTGCCATCGCCGAACTGCATGCGGCGGTCGAACGTTCGATCCGCAGCGACGGCCCTGCCGCTTCGGCCGGCTTCATGTTGACCGGAGCACAAGTCAACGGACCGGCCGTCACCCTCGTGCATGCCCTGTTCGCGGACGACCCGAGGACGACCGAAGAACGCCTTGCCGACAAGATCGGGGTCGTGTTCGTCACACTGGTGCCGCAGCGCGTTCTCGACCAGTTGCGCGGCGCGCTGCCTGCGGTCATCGCGCTGTGCCTGATCGACGCCGATCCGCAAGCGGCGCACCGTGTGCTGGCGGGAGACCCGGGCTGCATCGATCCGGCG
>CAZVNC010000640.1:0-1760 GCA_964628305.1 uncultured Ideonella sp. | reverse complement strand
AGTGAAAACCTACTTTGCTTCGGATCTAGGTTTCCCTCGAATCGCCGGCAAAGCCGGACGATTCAAGGCGGAAAATTCAACGAAAAGGCCGAAACGAGCGTGGTGCGAACTGCTTTGCCTGAATCAGTGCTTGAGTTGCACGGTCATCGCCCGCAGCCGCTCGGCGACCGTTCCGTCGATCACGTTGTCACCCACCGTGATCCGCGCGCCGCCGATGAGCTCGGGCTTGACCACGACCTCGGCCTCGACCTTGCGCTTGAAGCGGCGCTCGAGCGCGGCGGTGAGGTCGGCGAGCTCGTTGCCTTCGAACGGGAAGGCCGTCTCGATGGTGGCCTTGGCCACGCCATCGGCGGCGTCCTTCAGCGTCTCGAAGCTCGACGAGATCACCGGCATCAACGAGATGCGATCGGCGTCGACCAGCACACGGACGAAATTGCGGCCCTCGGCGCTCAGGCGATCGCCGGCGATCGACAGCAGCAGCGACGATTTCGCCGGCGCATCGAGCTTGGGATTGTCCAGCGCCGCGGCCATCTGCGGGTCGGTGACGATGCCGCTCGCGAGCTTCAGCATCTGCGACCACGCCGGCAGCGCGTTCTGATCGCGCGCCAGGGCGAACGCGGCTTCGGCGTACGGACGGGCAATAGTGGTGAGTTCGGCCATGTCAGTTCCGAAGGGCCGTCCCGAGGGACGAACGCTCCCCCGAGCAACGCACGCGTGCGGGCTGCTTCATCACAGCTCGCTCTTCAGTTGCGCGAGAAGCTGCGCATGCACGTTGCGATCGACGTCGCGCTTCAGGATCTGCGAGGCGCCGGCCACGGCAAGGTCGGCCACGGAGTCCCGCAGCTGCTCCTTCGCGCGCGCGACTTCCTGCTCGATCTCGGCCTTGGCGGCGGCCACGATGCGGTCGGCTTCCGCCTTGGCATCGACCTTGGCCTGCTCGATCGCGTCGGCCTTGTACTTCTCGCCGATCGCAACGATCTCCTGCGACTTCGACTTGGCATCGGCAATGATCTCGGCCTCGCGCTTCTGCGCATTGGCGAGCTCCTTGCGGCCCTGCTCGCCCGCGGCGAGACCATCGGCGATCTGCTTCTGGCGCGTCTCGATGGCACTCATCAGGGGCGGCCAGACGAAGCGCGCGCAGAACCAGATGAAGGCCGCGAACGCCACCGCCTGCATGATCAGGGTCAGGTTGAAATTCATGACTGGCCTCTGAGTAGGGGTAGGCTGACGAGCCTTACTTGGGGATGACCGACAGCAGCGGGTTGGCGAACGCGAAGAACATCGCGAGGCCGACGGCGATGATGTACGAGGCGTCGATCAGGCCGAGGAGCAGGAAGACCTTGGCTTGCAGTTGCGGCATGAGCTCGGGCTGGCGGGCCGCGCCTTCGAGGAAGCGCGAGCACATGATGCCCACGCCCACGCACGCGCCCAGGGCGCCGAGGCCGATCATGAGGCCGATACCGATGCCGGTGTAGGCCTGGATCATTGCCGACAGTTGTGCAGCTTCCATTTTCTTGGTCCTTTCAGTTGCGGGGGTTTACGTCGAACGAAGACAGACTGCTAATGGGATTCCTCGGCCATCGCGAGGTACACGACGGTGAGCATCATGAAGATGTACGCCTGCAGCAGGACGATCAGGATGTGGAAGATCGCCCAGCCCAGACTCAGCACGCCGCTGAAGATCGTGCCGGCGAGGCCGCTCGCGGCCCACATGCCGAGCAGCAGGAAGATGATCTCGCCCGCGTAGATGTTGCCGTACA
>CAZVNC010000639.1:0-1767 GCA_964628305.1 uncultured Ideonella sp. | reverse complement strand
CGTCGTCGACCAAGCTGATCCACGGCGGGCTTCGCTACCTCGAGTACTACGAGTTCGCGCTCGTCAGGAAGTCGCTCGCCGAACGCGAGGTGCTGCTGAAGAGCGCGCCGCACATCATGTGGCCGCTGCGCTTCGTGATGCCGCACGACCCGCACATGCGCCCGGTGTGGATGGTGCGCGCCGGGCTCTTCCTGTACGACCACCTCGCCCGGCGCGAGGTGCTGCCCGGATCGCGCACGGTCGATCTGCGCCGCCACGCGGCGGGCGCGCCGCTCAAGCGCGGCTTCCGCAAGGGCTTCGTCTACTCCGACGGCTGGGTCGACGACGCCCGGCTCGTCGTGCTGTGCGCGATCGACGCCGCCCAGCACGGCGCGACGGTGCTGACGGGCTGGGCCTGCACCGACGCCGAGCGCGGCGCGAAGACGTGGCGCGCGACGCTGCGCAGCGCCGCAGGCGAATCGCGCAGCGTCACGGCGCGCGCGCTCGTCAACGCCGCCGGGCCGTGGGCGGCGCAGTTCCTGACCGACTGCGCGCACACCCCGCCCGACAAGCAGTTGCGCCTCGTGAAGGGCAGCCACATCGTCGTCGGCAAGCTGTTCGACCACGACCACGCTTACATCTTCCAGAACCCGGACCAGCGCATCATCTTCGCGATCCCGTACGAAGGCGACTTCACGCTGATCGGCACGACCGACGTCGAGCATCACGGCGCGATCGGCGAAGCGCACATCGACGCCGCCGAAGTGAGCTATCTGTGCGAGCAGGCGAGCCGCTATTTCGAGCGGCCGGTGCGACCGTCGGACGTGGTCTGGAGCTACTGCGGCGTGCGCCCGCTGCTCGATGACGAGTCTGGCGACCCTTCAGCCGTGACGCGCGACTACGCGCTCGAACTCGATGCCGGCGCACAGGCGGCGCCGCTGCTGTCGGTCTGGGGCGGCAAGATCACGACTTTCCGTAAGCTCGGCGAGGAAGCCGCGGACCTGCTGGCGCAGCCGCTCGGTGCGACGCGCGGTGCGTGGACGCAGGGCGCGCATCTGCCCGGCGGCGACCTGAGCGGCTGGATTGGCGCGGCCAAGCGTCCGGACACCGACTTCGCCCGCTTCGTCCAGGCGCTGGCGCAGCGCCATCCCGAACTGCCGGCCGCGTTGTGCTGGCGGCTCGCGCGCTGCTACGGCTCGCGCATCGAAATCGTGCTCGGCACGGACGGCCTCGGCGCGCAGGTCGCTCCCGGCCTGCACGAGGCCGAACTGAACTACCTGCACGCGAACGAATGGGCGCGCAGCGCCGACGACGTGCTGTGGCGCCGCACCAAGCTCGGCCTGCACCTGAACGAGGCCGAGCGCGCCGCCGTCGCCGGCTGGTGCGGCGAGCATTGGGGCGACGCGCCGTCGGCGGCTGCGACCGAAGCGGCGGGCGCCCGGGAGCAGGCATGGAGCTGACACTCGAGCGCATCGAACAGCGCGCCGGGGCGCAGAGCTATCTGTACCCGCTCGATCTGCAGCTCGCGCCGCGCGCGGTGACGGTGCTGCTCGGCGCGACGCAAGCGGGCAAGACGACGCTGATGCGCGTGATGGCCGGGCTCGACGCGCCCGCCGAAGGCCGCGTGCTGGCCGACGGCAAGGACGTGACGGGTGTGCCGGTACGCGCGCGCAACGTGGCGATGGTCTATCAGCAGTTCATCAACTACCCGTCGATGTCGGTCTACGACAACATCGCGTCTCCACTCAGGCTGCGCAAGGAGCAAGGCATCGATGCGCGCGTCAAGGA
>CAZVNC010000638.1:0-1768 GCA_964628305.1 uncultured Ideonella sp. | reverse complement strand
GACGCCGATCTCGACAGCGCGGCCGAAGGCGCGCTGCTCAGCAAGTACCGCAACGCCGGCCAGACCTGCGTCTGCGCGAACCGCCTCTACGTGCAGGACGGCGTCTACGACGCCTTCGTCGAGAAGCTCGCCGCGCGGGCACGGTCGATCAAGGTCGGCAACGGTTTCGAGGCCGGCGTCACGCAGGGGCCGATGATCGACGACAACGCGATCGCGAAGGTCGAGAGCCACGTCGCCGACGCGCTGAAGAAGGGTGCGAAGTTGCTCACGGGAGGCAAGCGCTCGGGCGCGCGCTTCTTCGAGCCGACGGTGCTGATCGACGCCACGAGCGACATGCTGTGCGCACGCGAGGAGACCTTCGGGCCGGTCGCGCCGGTGTTTCGCTTCAAGACCGAGGCAGAGGCGATCGCGCTTGCGAACGACACCGAGTTCGGCCTCGCCGCCTACTTCTACAGCCGCGACATCGGCCGCATCTTTCGCGTCGGCGAGGCGCTCGAGTCGGGCATGGTCGGCATCAATACCGGGCTCATCTCGACCGCCGAGGTGCCGTTCGGCGGCGTCAAGCAGTCGGGGCTCGGGCGCGAGGGCTCGCGCCACGGCATCGAAGACTACGTCGAGATCAAGTACCTCTGTCTGGGCGACATCGACAAGTAGCGATTGCTGCGCCGCAGCCGGCGCGCGCTGTCAGGGTGCGTCGACCTCGCCGTCGTTCGCGGCGCCGGTGTCGCGCCACTGGCTTTCGCGCCAGTTGACGTAGCCGTCGCGCCCGCGCGTGTCGGCGGCTGCCGCGGCGGCGACCGCCTGGCGCAGCAGCACGCTCGCATCGCTGCCGTCGGACGGATAGCGGCTGATGCCGATGCTCGTCGCGACGGCGACTTGCTGGCCGGCGATCGTGAAGGTCTGATGCAGCGCGTGCAGCAGCTTGTGGGCGACGAGTTCGGCGTCGATCGGCTCCTCGGTCGATGCGAGCAGCAGCGCGAACGAATCCGCCGTCAGCGCGGCGACGACGTCGCTCGCGCGCACCGCGCCGCGCAGCCGCACCGCGACCTTGCGCCGCAGCACGTTGGCCGACTCGGCGCCGAGCGACGCCTCCACCGTCTCGAAGCCCTCGACGCGCAGCGCCAGCAAGGCCATCGACGCCGGCTCGCGGCCGCGCAACGCGAGCAACTGGCTCATGTGATCGATCAACTGCTGCCGATCGGGCAGCCCGGTGCGCAGATCGGTTGCGCTCGCGCGGCGCGCCTCGCGTTCGATCCGCTTGCGCTCGATCGACAGGTGCAGGCTGCGCGCCGCATCAGCGAGCGCCGCCTCGGCATTCGCGAGTTGCGAGCCGCCCAGCACGTCCTGCACGCCAGCGTGCACCAGGCGCGTCGCGACAGCCGTGTCGAACGCGCCCGAGACGAGCACGACCACCGCCATTTCGGGCACCGCCTGCGCAAGGCCGGTCCAGGCCGGCAACTGCGCGAAGTCGTCGCTATCGAGGCTGATCAGCACGCCGTCGAAGTTGCGGTCGCCGAGCACGCTGCTGGCTTCGCCAAGACTCGCGCAACGGGTCAGCGCAACGCGACCGAACGGCGAGGCGCAAAGGCCCGCATCGAGCGATGGCTCGGCGCCGGGTTGAAGCACGACCCAGAGAATCTGCAGTTCAGCGGCTTCCACTCTGTGCTCCCGGCTGGTTTGCGAAGTATGCATTCGGATGCTCGCGAGCGGTACGCGAGAAGGGGCCGTTGCAACGATGTGTCCGCGTGTGCAACGTCGGCGCCGAGCC
>CAZVNC010000637.1:0-1769 GCA_964628305.1 uncultured Ideonella sp. | reverse complement strand
GTCGGCAAGTCGATGCTGTCGCGCGTGCTGGCGCAGTATTTCATCGACAACGAGTTGCCCTTCATCGGCTTCGACACCGACCGCTCGCACGGCGCGCTGATGCGCTTTTATGCCGACCACGCATCGGCCGCGCTCGTCGATCGCTACGAAGCGCTCGACCAGATCGTCGAGACCGCGCTCGAGCAGCCGGGACGGCGCGTGCTCGTCGATCTGGCGGCGCAGACGCACGAGCCGCTCGTCAAGTGGATGGACGAATCGGGCGTGCTCGACATGGCCGACCTGTCGGGCATCGCGCTGCACTACTGGCACGTGATGGACTCGGGGCGCGACTCGGTCGACCTGCTCGCACGGCTGCTCGACCGCTTCGGCCAGCGCGTGCACTACGTCGTCGTCAAGAACCAGTTGCGCGGCGACGACTTCGGACAGCTCGAGCGCTCCGGCCAGCTCGAGCGCGCGATCG
The DNA here is from genome assembly GCA_964628305.1 of uncultured Ideonella sp. GTDB lineage: Bacteria > Pseudomonadota > Gammaproteobacteria > Burkholderiales > Burkholderiaceae_C > CAIKUF01. Next base: position 1,309 of record CAZVNC010000637.1, on the reverse strand, counting down.
GCCTCGGCGCGAGCGTCATCACGATCCGCCACCTGCACGACCCGGTGGTGCACAAGATCGACGCCCGCAACGCAAGCTTCTGGGCCGCGCGCCACGGCGGCGCGATCGACGGCCCCGGCCTCGGCCTGATGGAGCGCCAGCGCCTGAAGCTCTGGCTGAACCACGCCTACAGCGAGATCGCGCGCGTCGGCGCCTAAACCTACTCGTTGCGGACCACGCCTTCGCGCACCACGAGCGCGCCGGCGCGTTCGAGTTCGGCGACCAGCACGTCGCACCAGGCCTCGATGGGAGCGGCTGCATCGCCGATGCGGCGCCAGATTCCCTGCAGCAACGGCGTGGCAGCCAGCCAGGCGCGCAATGCGCCGACGCTCTCCTGCCGTACTTCGAGCATGTGGAACTTCAGCAGCACCTTGGCGGCGTGGCGGTCGTGGCGTGCCGGGTCGGCACGAAACGACGCCAGGCGCGAGCGCGCCCGCGCCAGCGCCGCGGCCACGTTGCCGAACGCCGCGCCGTGACCGGGCAAGACCCACTGCACCGGCAGGCGCTCGATCACGTCGAGCACCGCCGCAACGTCGTCGAACCCGGCGTGGCCCTCGATCTCGGGGAAGACGACGCCGAAGCCGTTCTCCCACAGCGCGTCGGCCGAGATCAGCACGCCGTGCCGGGCGTCGAACAGCATCACCGAATCGGGATCGTGGCCGGGCGCGGCGAGCACCTCCCAGCTTCTCGCACCGGCGCGCAGCGCCTCCCCGGGGACGATTCGCGCATCCGGCCTGAAGCGCACGCAGCGCTGGCGCGTCGGTCGGTACGACAGCGCATCCTCGTCCCATGCGACAACGGCGTCCCACTGGCCGGGCGGAATGAGCAGCGGGGCGCCGAGTTCGCGCTGCAGCAGCGCGTTGCCGCCGCAGTGGTCGGAGTGCAGATGGGTGTTGACGATGCGCGCGAGCTTTTGATCGCCGAGCGCGTGGCGCACCAATGCGAGCGTCTGATCGGCATGCGTGCAGTAGCCGGTATCGACGAGCGTCGCGCCCTCGCCCGGCGCGCCGTGCAGCAGCACGTTGTTCGACGACAGCCAGCCGCGCTCGATGAACGTCAGGCCCTGCAAAGCCGCAGGCGCGGGAGTCGGCGCGGACGTGCTCGCCGGCATCCGTCAGAGCGGCAGCTCGGCGTAGTAGCGCCCGCCGTGAAAGATCAGCGGCGCGGCGCCGGCGCGGTGCTCGCAGTGCTCGACCTCGCCGACGAAGATCACGTGGTCGCCCTCTTCGTAGCGGCTGCGATTGAAGCATTCGAACACCGCGACCGCGCC
>CAZVNC010000636.1:0-1770 GCA_964628305.1 uncultured Ideonella sp. | reverse complement strand
CCCGCTCGTGCGCCCCCGCTGAGGTGGTAGAGTCGCGGGCTCTCGGGGCGGGGCGCCTCCGACTCGGCGCGGGGTAAGATGCCGAGGTCATGACGCGCCGCATGAGCGAGAAGACGATGCTGCTCGTCGACGGTTCGAGCTATCTTTACCGGGCCTACCACGCGCTGCCCAACCTGCGCGGGCCGAACGACTTCCCGACCGGCGCGCTGCACGGCTTCGTCGCAATGCTCAATCGGCTGCGCGAGCAGTTCCCGGCCGTGCATGCGGCCTGCGTGTTCGACGCCAAGGGGCCGACCTTTCGCGACGCCTGGTATCCAGAGTACAAGGCGAACCGTTCGCCGATGCCGGAGCCCTTGGCGCAGCAGATCGCCCCGATCCACGAGGCGGTGCGCCTGCTCGGCTGGCCGCTGCTCGAAGTGCCGGGCATCGAGGCCGACGACGCGATCGGTACGCTCGCCCGCGCCGCGGCCGATCGAGGCGAACGCGTCGTCATCTCGACCGGCGACAAGGATCTGGCGCAGCTCGTCGATCAGGATGTCACGCTCGTCAACACGATGAGCAACGAGCGGCTCGACGCGGCCGGCGTGCAGGAGAAGTTCGGCGTCCCGCCCTCCGCGATCGTCGACTACCTGGCGCTCGTCGGCGACAGCGTCGACAACGTGCCGGGCGTCGACAAGGTGGGGCCCAAGACGGCGGCGAAGTGGCTCGTCGAGCACGGCTCGCTGGCCGGCGTGATCGCCGCCGCGGGCGACATGAAGGGCGCGGTCGGCGAGAACCTGCGCAAGGCGCTGCCCTGGCTGCCGCAGGCGCAGCGGCTCGTCACCGTCGTCACCGACTGCGACCTGACGGGCCACGTCGCCGGCTGGCCGGCGCTCGACGCGCTGCGCTTCGAGCCTGTCGATCGCAACGGCCTGCTCGAGTTCTTCGACCGCTACGGTCTGCGGACGTTTCGGCGCGCGCTGCTCGCGGACGGTGCGAGTGCTGGATCGGAGCGCGATACGAAGCGTGACGACGCAGGCAAGGGGGCCGCGGCCGACGCCGCCCCGCCCGGTACGCCGCCGGTCGCCGTCGACCCGGCCACACTGCGCTACGACACCGTGCTGTCGCTCGATGCGCTCGACGCCTGGATCGAGCGCGCCCTGCGGGCGCCGCTCGCCGCGCTCGACACCGAGACCGATTCGCTCGACCCGATGCGCGCGCAACTGGTCGGCATTTCGCTAGCCGTCGCGCCGGGCGAGGCGGCCTACATCCCGCTGCGCCACACCTATGCCGGCGCGCCCGCGCAGTTGCCGCTTTACGAGGTGCTCGCCCGTCTGAAGCCCTGGCTCGAAGACGCGTCGAAACCGAAGCTCGGTCAGAACGTCAAGTACGACACGCATGTGCTCGCCAACGCCGGCATAGCCGTCCAGGGCTACCTGCACGACACGATGCTCGAGAGCTACGTGCTCGAAGCGCACAAGCCGCACGGTCTGGAAAGCCTGGCGCTGCGCCATCTGGGTCGCAGCGGCCTGAGTTACGAAGACCTGTGCGGCAAGGGCGTGCACCAGATCCCGTTCGCGCAGGTCGATATCGAGCGCGCCGCACGCTACTCGGGCGAGGACAGCGAGATGTGCCTCGCCGTGCACCGCGCACTGTGGCCGCAGTTCGAAGCCGAGCCGGGCCTGCGCTACGTCTACGAGCAGCTCGAGATGCCGGTCTCGCGCGTGCTCGTGCGCATCGAGCGCAACGGCGTGCTGATCGATGCGACCCTGCTTGCGCGTCAAAGCCGCG
>CAZVNC010000635.1:0-1775 GCA_964628305.1 uncultured Ideonella sp. | reverse complement strand
TCGACTACTGCTGCGTGCACGCCGCGCTCGCGATGCGCGAGGACGGCTACGAGACGATCATGGTCAACTGCAACCCGGAGACGGTCTCGACCGACTACGACACCTCGGATCGCCTGTACTTCGAGCCGGTCACGCTCGAGGATGTGCTCGAGATCGTCGACAAGGAGAAGCCGACCGGCGTGATCGTGCAGTACGGCGGGCAGACGCCGCTCAAGCTCGCGCTCGACCTGGAGCGCGCCGGCGTGCCGATCATCGGCACCTCGCCCGACAGCATCGACATAGCCGAGGATCGCGAGCGCTTCCAGAAGCTGCTGCACACGCTCGGCCTGCGCCAGCCGCCGAACCGCACCGCGCGCACCGAAGAGGCGGCCAAGCTGCTCGCCGCCGAAATCGGCTACCCGCTCGTCGTGCGGCCGAGCTACGTGCTCGGCGGCCGTGCGATGGAGATAGTGCACGGCGAGAAAGATCTCGAGCGCTACATGCGCGAGGCGGTCAAGGTGTCGGAGAAATCGCCGGTGCTGCTCGACCGCTTTCTGGACGACGCGATCGAGGTCGATGTCGACTGCATCGGCGACGACGTCGAGGTCATGATCGGCGGCATCATGGAGCACGTCGAGCAGGCCGGAGTGCACTCCGGCGATTCGGCGTGTTCGCTGCCGCCTTACACGCTGCCGGCCAGGCTGCAGGACGAACTGCGGCGCCAGACGACGCTGATGGCCAAGGCGCTCGAGGTGCGCGGCCTGATGAACGTGCAGTTCGCGATTCAGGGCGACACCGACGGCGACGGCAGCCAGGCGGTCGTCTACGTGCTCGAAGTCAATCCGCGCGCTTCGCGTACCGTACCGTTCGTGTCGAAGGCGACCGGGCAGCCGCTCGCCAAGATCGCCGCGCGCTGCATGGCCGGCACCCGCCTTGCGGCGCAGCGCGGGCCGGACGGCCGGCCGCCGCGCGAAGTGATCCCGCCGTACTTTTCGGTGAAGGAGGCGGTGTTTCCGTTCAACAAGTTTCCCGGCGTCGATCCGATCCTCGGGCCCGAAATGCGATCGACCGGCGAGGTGATGGGCACCGGCCGCAGCTTCGGCGAGGCGATGCTCAAGAGCCAGCTCGGCGCCGGCTCCCGGCTACCCGAGCGCGGCAACGTCTGCATCACGGTGCGCGACGGCGACAAGCCGCGCGCCGTCGAACTCGCACGCGAGTTGCACGCGCTGGGCTTCCAGATCGTCGCGACGCGCGGCACGGCGGCGGCGATCACTGCCGGCGGCGTGCCGGTGCGCACCGTGAACAAGGTGAAGGACGGCCGGCCGCACATCGTCGACATGCTCAAGGGCGGGGAAATCCAGCTCATCTTCACGACGGTGGACGAGACGCGCACCGCGATCGCCGATTCGCGCCACATTCGCCAGGCAGCGATCGCACAGCGCGTCACGTACTACACCAGCATGGCGGGCTGCGAGGCCGCGGTCGAAGCGATGAAGTTCGAGCCCGATCTGGTCGTGACATCGTTGCAAGCTCTGCACGCCGAGTTGAACTAAACTTCCGACCTCGCCGCCGCCAAAGCTCTCGATGATCGGGAGTGGCGGCGGTTTGGCTTTCTTGTCCCGGCACGCGGCGGCCTGCCGCGCGCTCGTGGGGCGAGCGAATTGCCGAACGGCAGGTTCCCGCCTACTTCCATCACCTTCGATCCAGGTTTGTCATGGCCACGATTCCCCTTACTTTGCGCGGCGCTGAGAAGCTCAAGCAGGAGTTGCACCAGCTGAAGACCGTCGAGCGTCACG
>CAZVNC010000634.1:0-1776 GCA_964628305.1 uncultured Ideonella sp. | reverse complement strand
CACGCTGACGAGCAGCCCGCCCGAGAAGCGGTCGGGCTGCACCTTGCCCTGCACGATGACGAGTTCGTCTTCCTTCAGCCACTCGCGGTGCGCGGTGAAGAATTCCTCGCTGGCGCGGGCGTCGATCACTTCGGTCTTGTCGTCGAGCTTGAACAGCACGATGCGGCCGCGCTGGCCGTTGACGATGCGCAGGTCGCTGACGATGCCGGCCAGCAATTGCGGCTCGCGGCTGTCGAGCAGGTCCGCAATCGGGCGCTTCGCGAAGCGGCGCACTTCATCGACGCTCTGGTCGAAGAGGTGACCGGACAGGAAGAAGCCGATCGCCGCCTTCTCGAGCATCAGGCGTTCGCGGATGCTCCACGCGTCGGCGGCGACGAGCGCCGGCTCCTGCGTCGATGCGGCGTGCGAGTCGGTCATGTCGTCGAACAGCCCGCCCTGGTCGGCGTGCGCAAGCTGGCTGTCGGCAAAGTCGAAAGCGAGGCCGATGCTGGCGGCAAGCGAGGCGCGATTCGCCTCGAGCGAGTCGAACGCGCCGGCCTTGATCAGCGCCTCGACCGCGCGCTTGTTGATGCGCGCGCGATCGACGCGGGCGCAGAAGTCGAACAGGCTCTTGAACGGCCCGCCTTCCTCGCGCGCCTGGACGATCGCCTCGATCGCCCCTTGTCCGGTGCCCTTGACCGCACCCAGGCCGTAGCGCACCCGGCGCTCGCCGATCGGCTCGAAGCGATAGCCGCCGCGGTTCACATCGGGCGGCTCGAAGTCGACGCCCATCGCGCGGGCATCGTCGTGGAAGATCTTCAGCTTCTCGGTGTCGTCCTGCGCGACGCTCATGTTGGCGGCGGCGAACTCGGCCGGATAGTGCACCTTGGCCCACGCGGTGTGGTACGAGAGCAGCGCGTACGCGGCGGCGTGCGACTTGTTGAAGCCGTATCCGGCGAACTTCTCCATCAGGTCGAAGATCTCGTTCGCCTTCGCCGCGCCGATGCCTTTCTCGGCCGCTCCGGCGGCGAAGACCGCACGCTGCTTGACCATCTCCTCGAGCTTCTTCTTGCCCATCGCCCGGCGCAGCTCGTCGGCGCCGCCGAGCGAATAGCCGCCGACGATCTGCGCGACCTGCATCACCTGTTCCTGGTAGATCATGATCCCGTAGGTTTCGCTGAGCACGTCCTCCATCAGCGGATGCGGATACTCGACCGACTCGCGGCCGTGCTTGCGGGCGCAGAAGTTCGGGATCAGGTCCATCGGCCCCGGGCGAAACAGCGCGACGAGCGCGATCACGTCCTCGAACACGCTCGGCCTGGCTTCGCGCAGCATGCGCTGCATGCCGGCGCTTTCCAGCTGGAACACGGCCACCGTGCGGCCTTCGGACATCAGCTGATACGTCGCGCGGTCGTCGAGCGCCAGCGACTCGAAGGCGAAGTCCCGCCGGTCGGCGTGGCGCTCGCGGATGAACGTCTTCGCAAGCTCGAGGACGGTGAGCGTGGCGAGCCCCAGGAAGTCGAACTTGACGAGGCCGATCGCCTCGACGTCGTCCTTGTCGAACATGCTGACCGCGTGGTCGCTGCCGGGCTGCATGTAGAGCGGGCAGAAATCGGTGATGCGGCCCGGAGCGATCAGCACGCCGCCGGCGTGCATGCCGACGTTGCGAACGAGGCCTTCGACGCGCGTTGCCAGTGCGAGCAGTTCGGCGACCTCCTCCTCGTTCTGTTCGCGCCGGCCGATCTCCGGGTTCTCGAGCCGCGCGTAGATCACGCCGCTGTCGGGCTCATCGGGCAC
>CAZVNC010000633.1:0-1776 GCA_964628305.1 uncultured Ideonella sp. | reverse complement strand
GGGCCGGTGATGCGGTTGCCCATCACCCAGGCGTCGACCGACCAGCTGGTGTGCAGGTGCGTCTCGCCGAAGTAGGCGTTGCGCTCCGGGTTCGGTTGCGCATCAGCGACCGCTGGCGCAGCCGGCTGAGGCGCTGCGGGAGCCGCCGCCACGGGAGGGGCAGACGCCGCAGCGGCGGCGGGCTTGGCCGGCGCGGGTGGCTCGGGCTTTTGGCAGGCGGCGAGTGCGGCCAGCGCAATGATCGCGGTGGTGGCGGCGGCAGGACGTGATCTCATGACGATGGCTCCCACTAGGAAAGGGGTTGGGCGACGCGGCAGCGATTGAGAGTGTGCTTCTTGCCGAACTGCAGGGTCGACATGTTCTCGGCGAATCGGGTGGCGACGACGTCAATTCAAGTCACCGTCCTTGAAGAATTTCGTGCCGCCGACGGTCAGGGTGGCCGACAGGCCTGTCTGGGTCAGCTGGTAGAGGTACACGCCGGGTGACACCGCGGCCGCACCGCTGAACATGCCGCCCTGGCCACCGGCCATCGCCGACAGGTTGACCTGGCCGCCGAACTCCCAGCCCTGGTTGATGAAGTTGTTCAACGCCTGCTCGTTGGTGAAGACGAAAATCAGGCGGTTCTGGTTGATGCCGAATCCCAGTCCGCCCTGCAGCTGAACCATCTTCATGAAGGTCTGCCGGCTGGTGCGGTGGTTGACGACCACGCCCTTGCCGCTGGTGCCGCCCGCAAAGAACAGCTTGACGCCGAAGGTGCTGAACACCGCATGGCCGGCCGAGCCCTCGATGGCGCCGCGGCTGGCCGGGTTAATCTCGTACAGCGAGGCGAGCGCGTCCTGCGCCATCTCGCGAACCTGGAGGCGCGCCTGGATGACCTTGCTCTCGCTTGGCGTGCCTTGGGGCAGCACTTCCTGCACATCTTTCAGCGGGTCCCACGAGAAGACCTGCGCCATGGCCGGCGTTGAAGCCAGCCACAGCAACGCCGCCATCGCGGCCAAAGACTCGTTCACGCGCATGGCGTCACTCCTTGTTTCGGTCGCGCTTCGAAAAAATTCATTCGGCCAGCGATTCAGTGTCCGGTCGCCGCACCGCCGATGGCGCCGCCGATGGCCGCCAGCAACGCTTCGCCATCGACGGGTTTGCATAGGTAGGCCTTCGCGCCCAGCCCCAAGGCACGCGTGCGCGCCTCGGGTGTGTCATGCCCGGTGAGGATCACCACCGGTACGCCGGCGTGCGCCAGTGCCAACGCGCCCTGGACGTCGAAGCCGCTCATCTCGGGCATGTGCAGGTCGAGCACCACACAGTCCGGCTCATGATCGTCAACCGAGCGCATGAACTCCGCGCCCGACGCGTAGGTCTCCACCGCGAAACCGGCAGAACTGACCAGCCGCCACAACGCGATGCGGACGTCGTCGTCGTCGTCCACCACGGCCAGCAGCCTTGCGTCCCTACCCATCGTGGCCGCAGGCTAGCCGGCGCGGGCACCGGCGCCAACTGGACCTTGGTCCAGGTCAGAGCCCCGGCGCCGCGCCGATACTCGCACGTTCGGCGAGCTTGACCAGCGCGGCGACCGAGCGCACGCCCATCTTGCGCATCAGGTTGGCGCGGTGAAACTTGATGGTCTTTTCGACCGTGCCGAGATCGGTCCCGGTTTGGTTGGCCGCGAAACTCAGCTCGGAAATGTTCTCGACCGCCTGGTCCGTGCGCGCCGACATATCGGCGAGCTCGCTGCCGACGCTGGCGAACGTGAGCGCGGTCGCGGTGAAGCCGGCGATT
>CAZVNC010000632.1:0-1779 GCA_964628305.1 uncultured Ideonella sp. | reverse complement strand
CGGGACGCGGTGCGTGATCAGTTCGACGAGAGTGGCTTCTTCGCCTGCCGGCGGCGCCTTCAGCAATTCGATCAAGTCCGCGGTCTGCCCTGCCGAAAGAGGAAGCGGAACAATGCCCTGCGCGGCGCGCTCGGCAACATGGGTTCGGTAGGCTTGCAGCATGATGGCTCTGGGTGGTTCGAAAAAAAAAGGATGCCCGGATTGCGGTGGCCGCAGAGGATCTGGCGCTACCGCATTTCGCCGGTGCGCGTCAGCGCCGCCACGACGCGGCGCGCGAGCAAGGCGTCCGTCGGGAGTTTCAATTCTTGACCGGCGCAGCGGGTGCGGCGCTGTCCGCCGCCGCCGCGACGGCGCTGAGCGCGGCGCGCTGTTCGGCGAGCGTGCAGGCATCGACGAGGCGGTGGCCTTCGCGGCTGTTGAGCAGCATCGACTTGGTCGGGATCTGGAGCCAGATCACGCCGGTTCGCTTTTCGATCAGCTTGACGGCGCCGGTCGACGTTTCCTCGGGCACCATCACGTAGCTGACGTTGTTGAAACGCACCTGGAAGTAGCCCGCCTTCTCCGCCAGCGGCTGCACTTCGACGCTTCGATTGAATTCGCATTGGGCGTGCCCGGTCAGCACGCGGGCGGCGATGCCGAGTTGGTTGGCGTCGATCGCCTCGCTCGTGTCGATCGCAAGGGCCAGGCCCTTGGCTTGCGAACTCAGGGCCTGGTGTGAGCTTGCCGGCTGCGGAGCCTTGTTGGTGGTTCTGGCACTCCTGGTGGTCTTGGCGGATGCGTCCGACTGCGCCTGCGCGCTTGCGCCGAGACCGGCCGCCAGGGCCAGCGCCAGGATTTGGATCGAAAAGTTTCGCATCTGCGGGCTCCGGGTGGTGATGAGGGTGCGAGATTTTCGGCCAGCGGCCAACGATCTCGACCATGGATCGAGGGTCAATGCAACCAATTGCGAGTCCAGGTCTTGCATCGGGTCGTTGCCAGTCACGTCGTGGCGTCGCCGAACAGGGCTTCGCGAGCCGTTGCCGGCAGCGGTTGGCCGGTTCGCAGCGCGAGTTCGAGCACGTGCCAGAAGTACCGATAGCTCGCGCGGTCGTGCAAGGTCGCGCCGCCGGAGCCCCGATGGCTGATCGGCGCCCAATCGGCCGCCTGTGCGGCGAGCAGGATCTCGACCGCCTGATCGACCTCGGCGACCGACGGCGCGAAGGCGTCGATGATCGGCTGGATCTGGTCCGGGTGGATGCTCCACATGCGCGTATAGCCGAAACTTCGTGCCGCCTTATGGGCCGCCGCCTCGAGCAACTCCGGTTGCTCGAACTCGGTCACGACACAATGCGACGGCGTCTTGTTGTGCGCGTGGCAGGCGGCGGCGATCTCGAGCTTGGCGCGCACGATCAGCGGGTGCTCGAACTGGCCTGCGGCGCTCATCGCCGTTTGCGGGATCGCGCCGCGGTGCGCGGCGACGAAGTCCATCAGCCCGAACGACACCGACTCGATGCGCGGGTGGGCCGCGATCGCCGCGACCTCGGCCAGCGCGCCGTGCGTCTCGATCAGCGCATGAAGCGCAATCCGGCGCGGCTGCCCGCGCACCCGCGCGTGATGATCGATCTCGTCGCAGGCGCGCTGCACGTCGGCCACACCGTTCACCTTGGGCAGCATCAGGTAGGCGAGCCGGTGCCCGCAGCGGCTCACCAGGGTTGCGGCTTCGATGCCGAAGGCGGTGTGATGCACCGGGTGCAGCCGCGCGCCGACGCGGTCGTGCAGGTTGGCGGGCGAGTCGATGAG
>CAZVNC010000631.1:0-1791 GCA_964628305.1 uncultured Ideonella sp. | reverse complement strand
GTAGCGCTCGGCCCATACGTGGCGGTCGGTCTCGGCGTCGATCAGCTGCGCCGTCACGCGCACCCGCTTGCCGGCCTTGCGCACGCTGCCCTCGACGACGTACTGCACGCCGAGCTCGCGCGCGAACTTGGCGACGTCGACCTTCTGCCCCTTGTACTTGAACGACGAGTTGCGCGAGATGACGAACAACTCGCGAAAGCGCGACAGCTCGGTGATGATGTCTTCGGTGATGCCGTCGGTGAAGAACTCCTGCTCGGCCTCGCCGCTCATGTTGTCGAACGGCAGCACCGCGATCGCCGGTTTGAGCGCGCGCGCCTCGGTGGCGCCGGTGGCCACACTGCGCGCGGCAGGGAAGGCCGCCGCGTCCGGCACAGCTTGCGCGGCGGCGTGAACGCGGAACGCGCGCACCGGCTGCGGCAGGTTCTTCAGCGTCTGCTCGCCCATGTCGTCGAAGCGCACCTGCAGACGATGGCGCAGCGCGCACTCGACCGCCTCGGACACGCACACGCCGCCCGGTTCGGCGAGCGTCTCGAGCCGCGCCGCGGTGTTCACGCCATCGCCGTAGACGCTGCCGTCGGACTTCTCGATCACGTCGCCGAGGTGGACACCGATCCGAAACCGCATCCGGCACGGCTCCTTCTGCGCCGCGGCGCGCGCCGCGATCTCGTCCTGCACCGCCAGCGCCGCGCTGACCGCGCCGGCCGCGGTCTCGAACACCGCGAGCACCGAGTCGCCGGCCATGTCGATCACGCGCCCCTGGTGGGCGCCGATGTGCTCGCCGAACACAGCCCGCGCACAGTCGAGCGCCGCGACCGTGCCAGACTCGTCGCTCGCCATCAGGCGCGAATAGCCCGAAGCGTCGGCGGCCAGAATGGCCGCCAACCGGCGCCTTGTCGTTGCTTCGCTCAAGTCATCCGCTCCTCACGCCCTGGGTGATGCAACGAATGGTAGTCCTGAGCGGCGCGGCGCGCCGGGGTCGATGCGGAGGTCGAAGCTAGGGTCGAAGCGAGAGCGGCTGCTAGAATCGCACCACGCAGCGCTGATCCAGTCTCCTTGCTGCCGTCATCTCCGACTCGAGCGCAACACTCCCCTCCGCGCTCGTCTGCACCTCGACGCCTGCGACTGGCGCTCACGCGATGCGCGACAGGCCGTCCCGATCGAACTCCCAATGAAATTCCAAGATCTCGGCCTCGCCGAGCCCCTGTTGCGCGCCGTTCACGAATACGGCTACGACACCCCCACGCCCATCCAGGTTCAAGCCATCCCGATGGTGCTGACCGGGGGCGATCTGCTCGCCGGCGCCCAGACCGGCACCGGCAAGACGGCCGGCTTTGTGCTGCCGATGCTGCAGCGCCTCTCGCTCAACGCGCCGCCGCGCGACGAAGGTCCACAAGGCGGCCCGCTTCGCGGCCCGCGCGGCAAGATCCCGATCCGCGCCCTGATCCTGACGCCGACGCGCGAGCTGGCGGCGCAGGTCGAGGAGAGCGTGCGCATCTACGGCAAGTACATGACGAAGCTCTCTTCGATGGTGATCTTCGGCGGCGTCGGCATGCAGCCGCAGATCGACCGCCTGAAGCGCGGCGTCGACATCCTCGTCGCGACGCCCGGCCGCCTGCTCGACCACGCCGGCCAGCGCACGCTCGACCTCTCGCAGGTCGAGATCCTCGTCCTCGACGAGGCGGATCGCATGCTCGACATGGGCTTCCTGCCCGACGTGAAGAAGGTGCTCGCGCTGTTGCCGCAGAAGAAGCAGAGCCTGCTCTTCTCGGCCACCTTCAGCGACGAGATCAA
>CAZVNC010000630.1:344-1809 GCA_964628305.1 uncultured Ideonella sp. | reverse complement strand
GGTCGTCCAGGCCGAGGTGATCGTCGGGGCTCATCGTGTAGATGCCGGTGGCGCCGGCGACTTCCTTCACGCCCTCGAGCGCATCGCGCAGCGCCGTGCGGAACTCCGCCGAGCCCGGCTTGGCCGCCTTGAGCGCGGCAGGTGCGGCCGCCTGCAGCAACACCCCGGCATCCCAGGCGTAGGCGCCGAAGCTCGACACCGAGCCCGCGCCGTTGGCGGCCTCGTACTTCTCGACGTAGGCCAGCGCGCTCGCCTTGACGGGGTGGCTGTCGGGCAGGCTGCGCGCCATCGGCACCGGGCCGACCGGCAGCAGCGTGCCTTCGCAGTCCTTGCCGCAGATGCGCAGGAAGTCGTTGTTGGCCACGCCGTGGGTCTGGTAGATCGGCCCCTTGTAGCCGCGCTCGCGCAGCGTCTTCTGCGGCAGCGCCGAGGGCGTGCCCGAGCCGGCGATGAACACCGCGTCCGGCTTCACCGACATCAGCTTGAGCGCCTGGCCGGTCACCGAGGTATCGGCCGGGTTGAAGCGCTCGCTGGCGGCGATTTCGATGCCCTTGGCTTCGGCCAGCTTCTTGAACTGCTCGTACCAGCCCTCGCCGTAGGCGTTCGCGAAGCCGATGAAGGAAACCTTCTTCACCTTGTTGGCGACCATGTGCTCGACGATCGCCGACGCCATCTGCTGGTCGTTCTGCGGAGTCTTGAAGACCCAGCGCTTCTTCTCGTCCATCGGCGCCACGATGCGCGCCGAAGCGGCCATCGAGATCATCGGCGTCTTCGTCTCGGCGGCGACGTCGACCATGGCCAGCGAAGCGGGGCTGGTGGTGGAGCCGATGATCACATCGACGCCGTCCTCGACGGTCAGCTTGCGGGCGTTCTTGACCGCCGTGGTGGTGTCGGAGGCGTCGTCGAGCACGATGTAGCTCACCTTTTCGCCGCCGATGGTGGTCGGCAGCAGCGCGATCGTGTTCTTTTCCGGGATACCCAGCGAAGCGGCGGGGCCGGTGGCCGAGAGCACGACACCGACCTTGATCTCGGCATGGGCGGCAGTGGCGGCGAAGGCGAGGCCGAGGGCGGCCAGCAGGGTGTTACGCAACTTCATGGTGTCTCCTCCAGTGGTTGTGCGGTGCGAGGGGGCCGGCGCGCCGGGGGCGCAGCGCTCGGGGCGCGCAAGTTCTGCATTGCAGAACGCGTTCTGGTTATTAGAATTGATACAAAAGATCCAGTCAAGCAGAAACTTTGTATCAATTCCAAAAGCATCCGGCTCCTGCTGTGCGCAACCTCCCGCCGCACCCACCCCTCAGGTCGCGTGGTCGCCCGACTCGACATCCGGTAGGAGGGTCGCGCCGAGTCGCCGCGACAGCGCGTCGCAGGCCTCCTTCAGCGCCTGGAGCACGGGGCTGTGCGGGAGGAGATCCAGCGTGCCCTCGACGCCCACGAGGGCGATGCTCATGTTGATCTCGTTCTTGAA
>CAZVNC010000630.1:0-334 GCA_964628305.1 uncultured Ideonella sp. | reverse complement strand
ACGCCGCGGGCGAAATAGCCGCTGGAAATCACCGCCACACCCCGCGCGCGGACCTCGGCGAGCAGCCGGCGCGCGTCGTCGAGGGTGGCAATGCCCGCGGGCACCCGACCGGATTCGAGCTCGGCGCGCAGCAGCGCTTCGGTCTGCTGCTCGGGCAGCCATGCGGCGAAGACGCGCCCGGCGGCCGAGCTCAGCAGGCTGAGGCTGGTGCCGGTCAGCACATTGACGGTGATCGGACGACGGGGACGCTCCCAGCGCACGACGACCGGCCCTCGATCGCTCCAGACGGCGAGCGCGACGGTCTCGTTGGTGAGATCGCGCAAATCGCCGATCG
>CAZVNC010000629.1:0-1810 GCA_964628305.1 uncultured Ideonella sp. | reverse complement strand
CGGCTCATCGAGCGTGCCGGGCTGCCGACGGTTGGCCCGGCGCTCGGCGCCGATCGCTACCTTGCGTTGATGCGCGGCGACAAAAAGGCCGAGGACGGCGCGATCCGCTTCGTCGTCATGGACGCGCCGGGGCGGGCGTCGGTGCGCGCCGCGCCGGAGGCGATGGTGGCCGGCGTGATCGCGGCGCATACGCGCGACTGACGGACGATGCAGCCCTACGCGTGCGACCCGCTGCGCTCGCGCGGCAGGCGCCACGCCCGCAACGAGGTGCCGGCGCGCGATGCGTTCCAGCGCGACCGCGACCGCATCGTCCACTGCACGGCGTTTCGGCGCCTCGTCTACAAGACGCAGGTGTTTCTGAACCACGAAGGCGATCTGTTTCGCACCCGCCTCACGCATTCGCTCGAGGTCGCGCAGCTTGGCCGCTCGATCGCGCGCGAACTGGGGCTGAACGAAGATCTGGTCGAGGCAATCGCCCTCGCGCACGACCTCGGCCACACGCCGTTCGGCCACGCCGGGCAGGACGCGCTGAACGATTGCCTGCACGCCGCGCAGCCGCCGCACGCCGGCTTCGAGCACAACCTGCAGAGCCTGCGCGTCGTCGATGCGCTCGAGGAGCGCTTTCCCGATTTCGACGGGCTCGACCTCTGCTTCGAGACGCGTGAAGGCATCCTGAAGCACTGCTCGCGGCGCCACGCGCTGCGGCTCGAGGAGCGCGAACCGGGTGGCGTCGCGCGCCGGTTCCTGGACGGCACGCAGCCGAGCCTGGAGGCGCAGTTGTGCAACCTCGCCGACGAGATCGCCTACAACGCGCACGACATCGACGATGGCGTGCGCTCGGGGCTGCTGACGCTCGAGCAGCTCGCCGCGGTCGAGATGTTCGATGCCTGCGAGCGTGAATCGCGGGCCGCCTTTGCGCAGCTCGAAGGGCGCCGGCTGCTGTTCGAGATCATCCGCCGCATGGTCTCGCGCCAGGTCGGCGACCTGATCGCTGCCACCCGCGCGGCGCTGGTTGACCCGGCGCCCCTGACTGTCGACGCGGTTCGCGCAGGCCAGCCGCTGATCCGGTTCAGCGCGGCGATGCGCGCGCAGTGCGCGCAGTTGAAGCGCTTCCTGCACGCCAACTTGTATCGTCATCCGCAGGTGGTCGAGACGACCGATCGCGCGCGGCGCGTGATCGCCGACCTCTTCGCGGTCTACGCCGGTGACGCGCAATCGCTGCCGCCGGCTGTCGCCGCGCTGCCCAAGCGCCATCGGGCCATCGCCGACTACATCGCCGGCATGACCGATCGCTACGCGCTGCGCGAGCACGAACGTCTGACAGGCAGGACGCTCTTTCCATGAACGCGGCCCTCGACGCACCGAGGGGCTGAACCATGGCGCGATTGCCCCGCCTCTCGGCCGCGAACCAGGTTCACCTGCTCGTCCAGCGCGGCAACAATGGGCAGACAACGTTCATCGACGACGACGATCGAACGGGCTTCCTCGCGATGCTGCGCAACGCCGCGCTCGACCACAAGGTGCAGGTCCATGCCTACGCCTTGACCGACAACGAAGTCATGCTGCTCGCGACGCCCGCCGACGCCGGGGGTCTGAGCCGCATGATGCAAGGGCTGGGCCGGCGCTACGTGGCCCGCTTCAACCAGCGCCATGGACGCAGCGGAACGCTGTGGGAAGGGCGCTTTCGCTCGACCGTGATCGAGGCCGCGCTGCACCTGCGCGACTGCATGTGCTTCGTCGAACTCGCGCCGGTGCGGGCCGGGTTGGTGCAGGCGCCGGCCGATCATCCGTGGTCGAGCGCGCGCCATCA
>CAZVNC010000628.1:0-1823 GCA_964628305.1 uncultured Ideonella sp. | reverse complement strand
TTCGACAGCGTCTCGGCGGCGGCCTGGAGGGCTTTCAGGATCGGCACGCCGGCGCCGGCGAGCATCGCCAGCGTGCCGGCGAAGCGTGCCGCGTTGTAGCCGCGCGCAAGGCGCCCGGCGAGCGGCAGCCTGAGCAGCGCAGCGTCGAAGCTTTCGCGAAACGCGTCGTTGCGAAGCATCAACTTCAAGGTCGCTCCGGCTGCGATCAGTGCGAGCAGCAACAGCCAACCCCAGTTGCGCACGAAGGCGCTGATCGCGAGCATCGCAACCGTCAAGCCGGGCAGGGCGCGCTTGCTGCTCGTGAAGACGGACGCCACCTGCGGCACGACGTAGGTGACGAGAAAGACCACGATCACGACCGCGATCACCGACACGATCGCCGGGTAGGCGATTGCGCCGACGAGCTTGCCGCGCAGCGCCTGGCGTTCCTCGAGGTCGTCGGCGAGCCGCTCGAGCACGCTGCCGAGCGCGCCGCTTTGTTCGCCGGCGGCGACGACGCCGCGATAGACGTCGTCGAACTCGCGCGGCGCGCTCGCGAGCGCGCGCGCGAACGGCGCGCCGGCGTTGACCTCGCTCTTCAGGTGGGCGACGAGTTCGCGCTGGCGTTCATCTTCCGCCTCGTCGCCGAGCGCGGTCAGCGCCCGCTCCAGCGGCAGCCCGGAGACGACGAGGCCGGCGAGCTGGCGCGTCCAGACCGCAAGCGAGGTGGTGCTGAAGACACGCCGGCCGAGGCTGCGCCTGGCGTCGCCGCTGCTCGCCGCCGCCACCTGCCTGACGTCGAGCGGCACGAGCGATTGCGCGCGCAACTGGGCGCGCGCCGCCTTCGCGTTGTCGGCCTCGAGCAGCCCGCTGCTCGTCTTGCCGGCAGCGTCGAGCGCCTCGAATCGGTAGGCTGGCATGGTTCAGCCGGGCGCCGGGCCGCCCCAAGCCCGGCTGCGCCCCAAGGGACACGCAGGGGCCCGTGCCGGTGCCTCTGGGCAGCGAAGGCGCGAAGCGTCAAGCTTTGGGGGCAACATCATTCGCGCGTGACGCGCATCACTTCCTCGGCCGACGTGACGCCTTCCGCGACGAGCCGCTCGCCGTCCTCGCGCATCGAGCGCAGGCCGGCCTGCTCGGCGGCGACGAAGAGCTGCGATTCGGCGGCGCGGCTGTGGATCAGGCTCTTCACCTTGTCGTCGGCGACCATCAGTTCGTAGACGCCGGTGCGGCCCTTGTAGCCGGTGTGGCCGCATTCGGCGCAGCCCACCGGGCGAAAACGTCCGCGCGCGTCGGCCGTCTTGCAATGCGGGCAGAGCTTGCGCACGAGGCGCTGCGCGAGCACGCCGAGCAGTGTCGAGCTGAGCAGGAAGGGCTCGACGCCCATGTCGGTGAGGCGTGTCACGGTCGACGGTGCGTCGTTCGTGTGGACGGTCGCAAGCACGAGGTGGCCGGTGAGCGAAGCCTGGATCGCGATCTGCGCGGTCTCGAAATCGCGGATCTCGCCGATCATGATCACGTCCGGGTCCTGGCGCAGGATGGCGCGCAGCGCCTTGGCGAAGGTGAGGTCGATCTTCGGGTTGACCTGCGTCTGGCCGATGCCGGCGAGTTCGTACTCGACCGGGTCCTCGACCGTCAGCACGTTGGTCGACGCGGTATCGATGCGGCCGAGCGACGCATAGAGCGTCGTCGTCTTGCCCGAGCCGGTCGGCCCGGTGACGAGCACGATGCCGTGCGGCTGGTGGATCAGCTTGTCGAAGCGCGTCAGCGTCTCGCCGCTCATCCCGAGGCCCTCGAGCGTGAACTTCGATTCGGCCTTGTCGAGCAGGCGCAGCACGGCGCGTTCA
>CAZVNC010000627.1:0-1824 GCA_964628305.1 uncultured Ideonella sp. | reverse complement strand
ACGGCAGCTTCCCAAGCTTCATACGAGGGTTCGATTCCCTTCACCCGCTCCAGTCCCCCAGCGAAAGCCATGCTGCGGGGCGCGGCGTCGTGGCGTCAATCGGCCGGCTTCGATTCCCTGCCAATGATCTGGCGCGCGCGGCGCATCGCATAGAACAGCGCGTCGCGTGCCGTCTTCCACTGGTAGCCGCAAGCGAGACTCTCGTCGCGAAAGGTCTCGCAGCCGCGCGGCGAGCCCGTGTCGATGCGCCTGACGACGAGCGCTGCGATGTAGCCTTCGCCGCGTGGCGCTTCGAGGGCGCCGGCGAAGATGCGATACGGACCCTCGGTACATTCCTCGAACTGCACATGGACCTCCAAGGCAAGCGCCCTCGCCCGCCGCACTCACCACTATCGGCGCCGATCAGGCGGCTGGCTATCCACCGCATGGGCGACACCCGAAAGGGGGAAGTGTTTTCCCGGCCGGCACGTGAACCGGCCGCCGTTGCGCGCGGCGGCAGGCTTGGCGCGCCGACGCGCAGTCCGCGACCGCGCGCGGCGCGCCCATGAACGGCGAACCCACCGCCGACCCGGGCGCCACGGCCGCGGCCACGGACAGCGCATCGAGGCGCCGCGCGCTCGTTCTGCTCGTCGTCCTCACGCTCGCCTGGGGTTCGACCTGGCCGTTGTTGTCGACGGCGGTGCACGAGGTATCGGTCTGGACCTTCCGCACGGTCTCGGTCATCCTGGCCGGAGTCGTCGTGCTCGGCATGGCGCGTCTGCGCGGGCACTCGCTTGCGATCGAGCGCAGGCATTGGCCGCGGATCTGCACCGCGACCTTCTTCTACTTCGTCCTGTGGAACATCGCGAGCACCTACGCGGCGATCCTGCTGCCGTCGGGCCAGGCGGCGGTGATCGGCTTCACGATGCCGCTGTGGTCTGCGCTGCTGTCGTGGGCAGTGCTCGGCGAGCGCCTCGGCGCCCGTCTGGTGCTCGGCGTCGCACTCGGCGCGACCGCGGTGCTGCTGCTGATGGTGCCGAGCTTCGCGGCCTACGCCCAGGCGCCGGCGGGGCTCGCGCTCGGCCTCGTCGCGGCAATCGGCTGGGCGATCGGAACGCTGATCATCAAGCGCAGCGACATCGTCGTCTCGGCGCTCGTGCTCACCGGCTGGCAGTTGCTGATCTCGGCCGTGCCGACCGCGATCGGCGCGTTCGCACTCGGCGACGGCGTCTGGTTCGTGCCGTCCTGGCAGTCGATCGCGGCGATCGCCTACATCGGACTGGTGCCGATGGCGATCGGCAATGTCGCCTGGTTCGCGATCGTCGGCATCCTGCCGGTCAACGTCGCCGGCCTTTCGGTCGTCGCGGTGCCGATCGTCGCGATGCTGGCCGGCGCGCTGGTGCACGGCGAACCGCTCGGTGCCCTGCAGTTGACGGCGATGGCGTGCAGCTTCGCCGCGCTCTGGCTGGTGCTGATGCGGCCGACGCCGCGCTGACCCTGGATTGGGCAGGAAAGACGCCGCCCGAAGGCGGCGTTGTGCGGGCAGACGCCAGGCTTCAGCCGGCCTTCTTGTCGAAGAACTGCTCGTCCTCGGTCGAGCCCTTCAGCGCGGCGGTCGAGGATTGCGCCTCGATCGTCGTCGTCACCGCGTCGAAGTAGCCGGTGCCGACTTCGCGCTGATGCTTGACGGCGCTGAAACCCCGCTCGGCGGCGGCGAACTCCTTCTCCTGCAGTTCGACGAACGCGCTCATGTTGTTGCGCGCGTAGCCGTAGGCGAGGTCGAACATCGAGTAGTTCAGGCTGTGGAAGCCGGCCAGCGTGATGAACTGGAACTTGTAGCCCATC
>CAZVNC010000626.1:0-1829 GCA_964628305.1 uncultured Ideonella sp. | reverse complement strand
TGCCGTAGAGCAGCACCGCGCCCAGCATGTAGAGTACGGAGCCGAACAGCGCGAAGAGCAGGTAGCGCAGTGCCGCCTGCAGCGTCTCAGCGCGCTCGTCGAGGCAGACCAGCGGCACCCCGGCGAAGCCGAGCAACTCGAGCGCGACGTACAGCGTGAACAGGTCGCCGCTGACGAAGACGAGGTTCAGCGCGCCCCACACCGCCAGCAGCAGCAGCCAGTAGCTGAACGCGGCGCGCGACTCGCGGGCATCCTTCGGTGTGCCGAAGTCCGCGCGCGCATAGAGGCCGATGCCGCACACCACCACCGCCACCGCGAGCAGCATCGCCACCGCCGCGCCGTCGGCGCGCAGCGCGATGCCCAAGGGCGGCGACCAGCCGCCGAGCAGGTAGACCAGTGGGCCATCGGCGGCCTGCCACTGCACAGCAATGCCGAGCGCCAGCGCCAGGCCGAGCGGCATGACGATGAAGGCCACACGCTGCGGCCAGCGCCCGCCGAACGCCAGCACGAGCAGCATGCCGACGAACGGCAGCAGCACCGCCGCAGCCATCAGCCCGGCGCCATCGGTGGGGGTCCAGAAGTCCACGACGGATCAGTCCTGCGACGGCGGCGCGTCGGCAAGCGACGCCGAGCCGGTGGCTTCGATCAGCCGCAGCAGCAGCGCCACGCACATCGCGGTCGCGGCGAAGGCGACGACGATGGCGGTGATCAAGAGCGCCTGCGGCACCGGGTCGGCCAGCAGGCCGGCGCCCGCGCCGCGCATGGCCAGCGCGCCGAACAGCACGAACACGCCCGAGCCCATGATGTTGAAGGCGACCAGCTTGCGCAGCGGATGCGGCAGCACGATCAGCCCGTACAGGCCGATGCCGATCAGCACGCAGGCGCACAGCGCGAACAGTGTCTCGACGCTCACGATGAAGTTCTTGCGGGCACGCCGTTCATCAGCAGCGCCAGCACCAGCACCAGCGTGGGCATCAGCGCTACCTCGACAGCGACGATCATCGGCTTGGCCCACGCCTCGGGGTAGCCGAGGAAGTGCCCGACCGTCCACAGCCCGAGCAGGCCAACGGCGATGAATATCAACGGGCCGATCACCACGCCGGCACGCAGCCACCCGTTGTCACTGCGCGGCGAATCTCCCAGACCCGCCATCTGCACCAGCAGCCACATCGCCGCCAGGATCGTGGCGGCCTGGAACTTGCCGCCCGGGTGGTCGGCGCCGGCCCAGAACAGGTAGATGCCGATCACGATGCCGATCGGCGGCAGCAGCCGCGCGAGATACGCGAGCATGCCGTTCGGGTCGGCCTCGTAGCGCGGACCGGGCCGGCCGCCCCAGGCGCGATCGGGCGCCAGCGACCAGACGCCGATCAGCGCGATCACGAGCACGATCGCCTCGAGCAAGGTGTCGAGCGCGCGAAACGCGAGCAGCACGCCCGTGATCGGGTTGCCGACGCCGGTCGCAGGCAGGTTGCTCATCACCTGCGGCGCGAGCGTCGGTGCCGGATCGGGCAGGAAGAGCACGCCCACCATCAGCGCCAGCGTCACCGCCACCGACAGCACAGCGGCAAGGGCGCGCGTTGTGATCCCGCTGCGCTCGGCAGAGGCCGCGGCTTCGGTGCCGCGCAGCTTGCCTACCGCGCCGAGCAGCAGCGCGCCGGAGAGGCCGCCGCCGATCGCCGCTTCGGTCAGCGCGACATCGATGCCATAGAGCCGCACCCACACCAGCGACAGCAGCAAACCGTAGACGATGAAGCCGGCGACGGCGAGGAAGGCATCGCGCGCGACGACGGTCCACACCGCCAGCGCCAGCAGCAGCAGCGCGACGACGC
>CAZVNC010000625.1:0-1833 GCA_964628305.1 uncultured Ideonella sp. | reverse complement strand
CGCGCAGTCGTCGTCACGATCCCCGGCTGCGGCCACGCGCCGGCACTGAACGTGCCGGAGCAGCTGGCGCTGGTGGATCGGTTCTTCGCCGGCTGAACACGCGCCGGCCCGGTGCGATCCGCGCGCGGGCCGCACAATCACGCCAATCGTCCGCGCGAGTGCGCACCGCAACGGGCGCGCAGCGCAGGGCTCGACACGGAGGCGTCCAATGTTTGCGCGTTGCACACGACTTGCGGGGCCGCGCCTGATGCTGTGCCTCGCGCTCGCTGCATCGGCGCCGATCGCTTCCGCGCAGACGCCGCCCGCACCGGCCGAGCAGGCGCGCTACACCGGCCTGCACGCGGTGGCGCAGCAGGGCGATGCCGCGCGTATCGCCGCGCTGCTCGCCGCGGGCGCAGACCCCAACAGCCGCGACGGCAATGGCCGCACGCCGCTGCACGTCGCGACCTTTGCGCGCCAGCGCGACGCGATCCGCAGTCTCGCCAAGGGCGGGGCCGACCTCGGCGCGCTCGACAACGACCGCTACGACGCGGTGACGATCGCCGCCGTCGCCGACGACGAACAGACGCTCGCCCTGCTACTCTCGCTCGGCGCGAGTGCGAAGCTGACGACGAGCCGCTACGACGGCACGGCGCTGATCGCCGCGGCGCACCTGGGGCACGATGGCGTCGTGCGCCAGTTGATCGCTGCCGGAGCGCCGCTCGACCACGTCAACATCCTGCACTGGACGGCGCTGATCGAGGCCATCGTCCTCGGCGACGGTGGCAAGCGGCATCAGGCCGTCGTGCGCGACTTGCTCGCAGCCGGCGCGAGCACCAAGCTCACCGACCGCAGCGGGGCGACGCCGCTCGCGCTGGCGCGCGGCCGCGGCTACCGCGAGATGGTGCTGATGCTGGAGGCGGCCGGCGCGCGTTGAGAAGCTGCATCCTGGCGCTGCATGGATCGTCCGTGGCGGTGGCGCGATCACGGGCATCGAACTAGACTGCCGGCAACGACATGAAGGAGGCCCACATGCCAACCCCGATCGAAATCGTCGAAGCCGAGGCCATGAAACTCACGCCTGGTGAACGCGCTGATCTGGCCGACAAGCTATGGCTGAGTGTGCACTCCAAGGAAGAGGTCGATGCCGCATGGGATGCAGAGATCTCGCGGCGTATCGAGCAGATCGACTCCGGCGAGGTCGAATGCATCCCATGGGAAACCGTGATGACCGAACTGCGCGCCAAGCTCGATTGATGCAGTTGATCGTCCACCCCGCGGCGCGACGCGAACTCGACGCCGCGCTGGAGTGGAGCGGGGCAACGTTCGGCCGCCCTACGGCGGCGAGATTGCAGCGCAGGTTCGAACAGGCGGGTCGGATGTTGATGCGCGAGCCGGCGCTCGGGACGTCTGTCTAGGGCCGGGCGCGCAAGCTGCCGCTGAGCAGGTTTCCCTTCACGCTGGTGTATCGCGTGGATGGCAGCGTCATTCACGTGCTGGCGCTGATGCATCAGAGCAGGGAGCCGGGGTACTGGGCGGGCCGGTAGCGGCCGGCAATTGCGTACAAGCCGACCCTTGCGAAGCACCGTCACGATGGCAGCCAGGTCGGCCTCATCGATCACGACAAGCAAGACGCTCGGAGATCGCAGCGGGCAGATGCCGCTCGCGCTCGCGCTCGCTCACGGCCGCGGCTGCCTCGAGATGGTGCTGATGCTGGAGGCGGCCGGCGCGCGTTGACCATGGCGGCGGCTGTCGGGGAGGGGCTCCCTACAATGTCCGGCCCCTCTCACCACAGCGCATGGATATCAGCAGCAAGCCCCCGAGCACCGGCCTGATCCGCATCCGCGGTGCGCG
>CAZVNC010000624.1:0-1835 GCA_964628305.1 uncultured Ideonella sp. | reverse complement strand
GTTCGCGCCGTGCACCTCGACGCCGTCGAAGCCAGCCTCGATCGCACGGCGCGCCGCTTCGCGGTAGGCGCCGACGATGCCCGGCAGCTCGTCGGTGCGCAGCGCGCGCGGCGTGGAGGTTTCGACAAAGCCGTCTTTCGTGAAGGTCTTCGCGTCGGCCCGCCGGGCCGTCGACGACACCGGCGCGATGCCGCCCGGTTGCAGCGAGACGTGCGAGATGCGGCCGACGTGCCAGAGCTGGATCACGATCTTCCCGCCCGCGCCGTGCACCGCGTCCGTCGCGCGCCGCCAGCCGGCGACCTGCGCGGCGTTGTAGATGCCGGGCGTATCCAGATAACCCTGGCCCTCGGGGCAGACCTGACTCGCCTCGGTGACGATCAGCCCGGCGCTGGCGCGCTGACGGTAGTACTCGGCCATGAGCGGCGTCGGCACTTGGCCGGGCCCGGCGCGGTCACGCGTGAGCGGCGCCATCACGATGCGGTTGGCGAGGGCGATGTCGCCTGCGATCAAAGGGTCGAAGAGGGTCGTCATGGGTGTGCGCAGCAGTCGTCGGTCTGCGCCAAGCTTACGCAGACGAGGGATAACCGGATTGCGGCGCGTCAAGTGGAAAGCTGCTATGCCCGA
The DNA here is from genome assembly GCA_964628305.1 of uncultured Ideonella sp. Lineage (GTDB taxonomy): Bacteria > Pseudomonadota > Gammaproteobacteria > Burkholderiales > Burkholderiaceae_C > CAIKUF01. Next base: position 1,211 of record CAZVNC010000624.1, on the reverse strand, counting down.
CCCGACGGCCGCGCAGGCCGTACAGTGCGTCCTCGCCCAAGCCACCCGAACCTGCTCCCCCCGATGCTCGCCTACCGCCACGCGTTTCACGCCGGCAATCACGCCGATGTGCTCAAGCACGTCGTGCTCGTGCAGGTTCTGCGCTACATGGCGCGCAAGGACAAGCCGTTCACGCTCGTCGACACCCATGCCGGCGCCGGCGGCTACTCGCTCGAGGGCCGCTTCGCGCGCAAGAAGGCCGAGTACGAGCACGGCGTCGCACGCCTGTGGTCGCGCCCCGACCTGCCCGCGCCGCTCGCCGACTACATTGAACTCGTTCGCCGCTTCAACGGCGGCGGCGCGCAGGCGGCCACTGTGCGCCTCGCGCAATACCCGGGCTCGCCGGCCTTCGCGCAGATGCTGCTTCGCCCTCAGGACCGCTTGCGCCTGTACGAATTGCACTCGACCGACCACCGCATCCTCGCCGCCTACCTCGGCCGGCATCCGAACACGCAGGTCGCGCAGGCCGACGGCTTCGCCGCGTTGAGGGGCGAACTGCCGCCGCCGTCGCGCCGCGGCGTCGTGCTGATCGACCCGAGCTACGAGCTGAAGAGCGACTATGCGAAGGTCGTCGGCGCTCTGCGCGAGGCGCTGACGCGCTTCGCAGACGGCAGCGTGATCGTCTGGTACCCGCAGTTGACGACGCTCGAATCGGCGCAATTGCCCAAGCGCCTGCAGGCCGCCGCCGATGCGCTCGCGACGAAGGGCTGGCTGCATGCGCGGCTCACGGTGCAGCAGCCCGACGCGCGCGGCTTCGGGCTGATCGGCAGCGGCGTCTTCATCGCCAATCCGCCGCACATGCTGCGCGGTGTCCTCGCGCCGCTGATGCAGACGCTGGTCGATCTGCTCGGCCAGTTCGATGGCGCGAACTACCTGCTGGAGCAGGCGCAATGAAAGACGCATCTGCCGGTCCGCTCGCCGGCCTGAAGGTGATCGAGCTCGGTCAGTTGATCGCCGGGCCGTTCGCGGCGAAGACGCTCGCCGACTTCGGCGCCGAGGTGATCAAGATCGAACCGCCGGCCGGCGACCCTTTGCGCCAGTGGCGGCTGCTGCACGATGGCACGAGCGTGTGGTGGCAGGTCCAGAGCCGCGGCAAGCAAAGCGTCGTGCTCGATCTGCGGGAGCAGGCCGATCGCGCCATCGTGCGCGCGCTGATCGACGAGGCCGACGTC
>CAZVNC010000623.1:0-1840 GCA_964628305.1 uncultured Ideonella sp. | reverse complement strand
CCTGATGCTCGCGTCGCGTAACCTCGCCAACGTGCTGGTCGTCGAGCCGCGCTACGCCGATCCGCTCTCGCTCGTGCACTACAAGAAGGTGCTCGTGACCAAGGGCGCGATGGAGCAACTGAGGGAGATGCTGGCATGAGCGCAGACCGAAAACTCAACGAAGGGCGCCTCGCGCAGGTGCTCGTCGCGCCGATCGTGAGCGAGAAGGGCACGATGCTCGCCGAGAAGCACAACCAGGTGCTCTTCAAGGTGCTGCGCGACGCGACCAAACCCGAGATCAAGGCCGCGGTCGAGCTGATGTTCAAGGTCGAGGTCGAATCCGTCCAGACCGTGCAGCACAAGGGCAAGGTCAAGCGCACCGGAAAGACGATCGGCCGCCGCGACCACGTCAAGAAGGCGTATGTCTCGCTGAAGGCGGGGCAGGAGCTCAATTTCGTCGGAGAGGGCGCTTAAATGGCTGTCGTCAAAGTCAAACCCACCTCGCCCGGCCGCCGTGCCGTCGTCAAGGTGGTGCATGCGCATCTGTACAAGGGGCGCCCCGAGGCGTCGCTGCTCGAGCCGCAGATGCAGAATGCGGGCCGCAACAACAACGGCCACATCACGATCCGTCACAAGGGCGGCGGCCACAAGCACCATTACCGCGTCGTCGATTTCGTGCGCAACAAGGACGGCATTCCAGCCAAGGTCGAGCGCATCGAGTACGACCCGAACCGCACCGCGCACATCGCGCTCGTGTGCTACGCCGATGGCGAGCGCCGCTATGTGATCGCGCCGCGCGGGCTGGAGGTCGGCGCGACGCTGCTGTCGGGCGCCGAGGCGCCGATCAAGGCCGGCAATACGCTGCCGATCCGCAACATCCCGGTCGGCTCGACGATTCATTGCATCGAACTGCTGCCGGGCAAGGGCGCGCAGATCGCACGCTCGGCCGGCACCGCCTGCACGCTGCTCGCGCGCGAGGGCATGTACGCCCAGGTGCGCATGCGCTCGGGCGAGGTGCGCCGGATTCACATCGACTGCCGGGCGACGATCGGCGAAGTGAGCAACGAAGAGCACAGCCTGCGCCAGTACGGCAAGGCTGGCGCCAAGCGCTGGAAGGGCATACGCCCGACGGTGCGCGGCGTCGCGATGAACCCGGTCGACCACCCGCACGGCGGCGGCGAGGGGCGCACCGGCGAAGGCCAGGTGCCGGTGTCGCCGTGGAACACGATGACCAAGGGCTATCGCACTCGCAGCAACAAGCGCACGCAGACCTTCATCGTCTCGCGGCGCAAGAAGTAAGGAAACAGTGCCATGACCCGCTCACTCAAGAAGGGCCCGTTCGTCGACCACCACCTGCTCGCGAAGGTCGAGAAGGCCGTCGCCACGAAGGACAAGAAGCCGATCAAGACCTGGTCGCGCCGCTCGACGATCCTGCCCGATTTCATCGGCATCACGATCGCGGTTCACAACGGCAAGCAGCATGTGCCCGTCTACATGACGGAGCAGATGGTCGGCCACAAGCTCGGCGAGTTTGCGCTCACGCGCACCTTCAAGGGGCACCCGGCCGACAAGAAGGCCAACAAGAAGTAAGGGAGTGACGACGATGGAAACCCGTTCAATCGTCCGCGGCGTTCGCCTTTCGGCAGACAAGGGCCGGCTGGTCGCCGACCTGGTCCGCGGACGGCCTGTCGATCAGGCGCTCAACATCCTGACGCTGACCCCGAAGAAGGCGGCTGGCATCATCAAGAAGTGCCTCGAGTCGGCGATCGCGAACGCCGAGCACAACGACGGCGCCGACATCGACGAACTCAAGGTCAAGACGATCTTCGTCGAGCAAGGTGCCACGCTGAAGCGCTTTTCC
>CAZVNC010000622.1:0-1841 GCA_964628305.1 uncultured Ideonella sp. | reverse complement strand
TGACCGGACCGAAGATCGTCAACGACGAGACGCGCGCCGCGATGCGCCGGGCGCTCCTGGACATCCAGACCGGCGAGTATGCGAAGAGCTTCATCCTCGAGAATCGGGCCGGCGCGCCGACGCTGCTTTCGCGCCGCCGGCTGACGGCCGAGCATTCGATCGAGGTCGTCGGCGAGCAGTTGCGCGCGATGATGCCCTGGATCAAGAAGAACCGGCTCGTCGATCAGAGCCGCAACTGAGCCGCATCCGGCGCGTCGACGCTTCGAGCGTCGGCGGCCGGGGCCTGATGTATCCTCGTTCGCGAATGGATCGCCCCAGCGCGCAAACGCCATGACCGACGACGAGGACGCAATCGGCGTCGCCGACCCGTCGCCCGACGACGACGCGGTGCGGTTGCGCCCACGGCGCAAGGGCATCTACATCCTGCCCAACCTGTTCACGCTGGCTGCGCTGTTCGGCGGCTTCTATGCGATCGTGATGGCGATGAACGGGCGCTTCGAGCAGGCCGCGATCGGTGTGTTCTGCGCGATGGTGCTCGACAGCCTCGACGGCCGCGTCGCGCGCCTGACGAACACGCAGAGCACCTTCGGCGAGCAGATGGACAGTCTGTCGGACATGGTGTCGTTCGGCGCCGCGCCGGCGCTCGTGATGTACGAATGGACGCTGAAGGGCCTGGGCAAGCTCGGCTGGCTCGCCGCGTTCGTCTACTGCGCATCGGCCGCGCTGCGTCTAGCGCGCTTCAACACCAACATCACGATCGTCGACAAACGCTTCTTCCAGGGTCTGCCTAGTCCGGCCGCCGCGGCGATCGTGATGGGCTTCATCTGGGTGCTCGACGACGCCGGCATCTCGGGCGTGCGCGAAGGACGCTGGCTGGACTGGACGGCGTTCGCCGTCACGCTCTTCGCGGGCCTGACGATGGTCACCAACGTGCCGTTCTACAGTTTCAAGGACGTGAGCTTCAAGCGCACGGTGCCGTTCATCGTGACGGTGGCGATCGCGCTCGGCATCGCGGTGATCAGCTTTCATCCGCCGTTCGTGCTGTTCGCCTTGTTCGTCGCCTACGGCCTGTCGGGCTATGGCGTGTACATCTGGCGCCGGATGAAGGGCCGCCCGGTGAGCGTGATCGCGACTTCGACCGACGAACCCGACGAGCGCGGACTGCATCGATGAGGCAAGGGCTTCGCCATCGCGTGCCGGCTCGTGCTACATTTACCTTATGAGCTTTCGCCAGCGCGCCTCGCTACGACTTCTTGGAGTGACCCGGGCAGGCTGACGTTCGCCATCTTCGAATTCGTCTTCACGGCCCGCATGCAACCCGCAGCGGGCCGTTTTGCTTTTCGCACGGGTTGACCCCAACCCGAAACCGACCCAGGAGAACGACATGGCCGACAAGATCGTCATTTTCGACACCACGTTGCGCGACGGCGAGCAATCTCCCGGCGCGTCGATGACGCGCGAAGAAAAGCTGCACATCGCGCGCCAACTCGAGCGGCTCAAGGTCGACGTGATCGAAGCCGGCTTCGCGGCGTCGAGCAACGGCGACTTCGAAGCGGTGAAGGCGATCGCCGCCGTCATCAAGGACAGCACTGTCTGCTCGCTGGCGCGCGCCAACGATCGAGACATTTCGCGTGCCGCGGAGGCGCTCAAGGGGGCTGCGGCATCGCGCGTTCATACCTTCATCGCGACGAGCGCGCTGCACATGGAGAAGAAGCTGCGCATGACACCCGAGCAGGTCTACGAACAGGCGCGGTTGTCGGTGCGCTTCGCGCGCAACCTGATGGCCGATGTCGAGTTTTCGCCCGAGGACGGCTACCGCTCGGACCCGGACTTTCTGTGCC
>CAZVNC010000621.1:0-1842 GCA_964628305.1 uncultured Ideonella sp. | reverse complement strand
CGCTGTCGCGGCAATCATCGCGTCCTCGTAAACCGTGTCGGACGCGCGGTGCATCAGCCTGGCCCATTCGCGCAACGCCGCCGCATCCATCGGCACGATGTTGAACGACGCTGCCACCCATTCCAGCCACTGCTCGAGTTCAGCCGCTTTCGCGCTGTCTTGCTCGCGCGTGATCTCGATCCCCGCCTGAATCTCGCCGACGGTCACCGCGGAGATGTGCAAGTCGGCGTCGGCCGCGTCCTGAATCCACTGCAGCACGGCGCCGTGCGGCTTGGGTTTGCGCAACTCGGAGACGACGTTCGTGTCGAGCAGGTACACGGCGGCTACCTCAGCGCCGCCGGAACACGCCGCCTCGCCTGCCCTCTGGCGGGGGCCAGCGCAGCGGTGCGGGCCTGTGGCCAGAGCAGCAGTTCCTTCAACGAGGGCCGCGCCGAGGCCTGCAGCCGGCGCCACTCGTCGGCCGGCACCAACACGGCCGCCTCGGTGCCGCGCTTGGTCACCATCTGCGGCCCCTCGGTCAGGCACTTCTCCAGAAACTCGCTGAACCGCGCCTTCGCGTCTTGCACCGGCCAAGATTGCATGGCATCCTCTATGACTAGTACGCTGACTAGTCTAGCATCCGGAGGTGCGGGCCGTTGGCGAACAGGAAGCGGAGGGCCCGATCATGCCGAACGCCACTCAACAGGTCACCATCGAAGTCCTGCAGGAGTTCGCCGAGGCCTGGAATCGCCACGATGTCGACGCGCTGATGTCGTTCATGACCGAGGATTGCGTGTTCGAAGCCTCGGCGGGGCCCGACGTTTGCGGCGCCCGCCATGTCGGCCGGGATGCCGTTCGAGCGGGCTTCGCCGAGGTCTGGGCGACGTTTCCGGATGCGCACTGGGGCGATGCGCGCCACTTCGTCGCCGGCGAGCGGGGGGTGTCGGAGTGGACGTTCACCGGAACGCGCGCGGACGCTACGCGCGTCGAGGTTCACGGTTGCGATGTGTTCACCTTTCGCGGGGGGAAGATCGCGCTCAAGAACTCATACTGCAAGAATCGCCCGCCGGTCGGCAACCTGCGGGCCTGAGATCAGCTCGGGAGCGTGCCGGGCGATGCTGACGAAGCACTCGACAGCGACCGGGCAGCAGTGATGAACGAATCCGGGGAGTGGCCATCATGCACGGCGTCCTGACCGTCGACCGCCTCGAGGTGCTGGTCGTCGTCGACAACGCGACCGACAGCCTGTCGTCGAATCCGAAGAACGTGATTCCGGAGTGGACCGGGCTGCTGACCGGCGGGCGCATGCGCATCGTCTCGGGGCACGGCACGTGCTGCGCGCACCATGGCCTGTCGCTGCTGATCACCGCGCGTCGCGGCAGTGAATCGCACACGCTGCTGTTCGACGCCGGCCCGGAAGGCGCGACCTTCCTGCGCAACGCGGCCATCCTCGGCGTCGACTTCGGCGCGGTGGACGCCGTCGTGCTCTCGCACGGGCACTGGGATCATGCGGGCGGGCTCGTCGCCGCAGTGCGAGCGGTTGCCGATGCGCGCGGCGCAGGCACGCCTTGCTTCGTGCACCCAGGCATGTTCGCCGAGCGCGCGATGCGGTGGCCGGGCGGCCAATTTCTTCCGTTCGAGCCGGTGCCGAGCCCGGCGCAACTTACCGAGGCGGGCGCCCAGGTCGTCAACAGCCGGGAGCCGCAACTCGCGGCAGGCGGCGCGTTCTACATCAGCGGCGAGGTGCCGCGCGTCACGGCTTACGAGACCGGTCTGCCGGGCCACGTGCGCCGAAGCGAGGACGGGAGCGGCTGGGAGCCCGACCCGCTCATCATCGTCGAGCGCTTCGTCTCGGTGCACGTG
>CAZVNC010000620.1:0-1842 GCA_964628305.1 uncultured Ideonella sp. | reverse complement strand
TTCGTCGCCAAGGCGCAGGCGGTGGTCGACAAGTACACGGTGCGCACCGAGACCGAGGAGAAGATTCCGGTCGTCGCGCCGCCGCCGGGTGGTGACGTCTACCTTGTCGCGCGGCTGTGGAGCTGGTGGCCGATCATCGAACTCGAGAAGGGCAAGACCTACCGGCTGCACCTTTCTTCGCTCGACTACAACCACGGCTTCTCGCTGCAGCCGACCAACATCAACATCCAGGTCGTTCCCGGATTCGAGCACGTCGTCAACATCACGCCGAACCAGTCCGGGCAGTTCTCGATCGTGTGCAACGAGTTCTGCGGCATCAACCATCACACGATGGTTGGCCACATGTACGTGAAATAACGGAGGAGCACAAATGTCCAGCGCCATCACGTACCGGACCTGCCCCAGGTCGGGCCTGCAATTCGAGGCACAGGCGGAAAAGCTGATCTATGCCAACGCGTTCGTCGCCGTCGTGTTCCTGCTGATCGGCGGCATTCTTGCGATCGGCGTCGTGCTGACGCGCTGGCCCGCCATTCACTGGCTCGGGGCCGACACCTTCTATCAGGTGCTCACCGCGCACGGCATCAACATGCTGATCTTCTGGATCATTTTCTTCGAGGTCGCGGTGCTGTACTTTTGCTCCTCGGTGCTATTGCGCTGCCGGATCGCGACACCGAAGATCGCCTGGGTCGCGTTCGCGCTGATGGTGATTGGCGGCGCCGTCAACAACTACGCCGTCTACGATGGCAGCTCGAGCGTGATGATGACGAGCTACGTGCCGATGATGGCCGCGCAGAGCTTCTATCTCGGCCTGATCCTGTTCGCTGTCGGCGCGCTGATCGCGTGCTTCGTCTTCTTCGGCACGCTTGTCGTCGCCAAGCGCGAAAAGACCTACGACGGCTCGGTGCCGCTCGTGACCTTCGGCGCGACGACGGCGGCGGTCATCGCCGTCTTCACGATCGTGTCGGGCGCGATGATCCTGATACCGACCTGGCTGATGTCGATCGGTCTCATCAAGGAGGTCGACCCGCTCGCCTATCGCGTCATCTGGTGGGCGTTCGGCCACTCGTCGCAGCAGATCAACGTCGCGGCGCACATCTCGATCTGGTATCTGGTCGCGGCGATCGCGTTCGGCGCGAAGCCAATGTCCGAGCGCGTGAGCCGGGGTGCGTTCCTGCTCTACATCGTCTTCCTGCAACTCGCGAGTGCGCACCACATCCTCGCCGATCCGGGCGTCAGCACATCGTGGAAGGTCGTCAACACGAGCTACTTCATGTACTTCGCGGTGCTCGCATCGATGATCCACGCGCTCAGCGTGCCGGGTGCGATGGAAGTCGCGCAGCGCGCCAAGGGCTACAACAAGGGCCTCTTCGAGTGGCTGCGCAAGGCGCCGTGGGGCAACCCGACGTTCTCGGGCGTGTTCATCGCGATCGTGGGCTTCGGCTTCCTGGGCGGCATCACCGGCGTGATGATGGGTACCGAACAGCTCAACATGTTGATCCACAACACGATCTACGTGCCGGGGCACTTCCACGCCACGGTCGTGGTCGGCACGACGCTGTCGTTCATGGCGCTGACCTACTTCCTGATCCCGGTGCTGTTTCGCCGCGAGATGATCAACCCGGGGCTGGCCAGGCTGCAGCCGTACATCTTCGGTTTCTCGATGTACTTCTTCTGCCTCGTGATGATGGGCGCCGGCACGCTCGGCGTCGCTCGCCGGCACTGGGACATGGCATTCGCCGGCGCGCCGATGGCCTACGAATGGCCGGGCGCGGCCTACCTGATGATGGGGATGGTCGGCATCGGCGGGATGGCGGCGATCGTCGGCGGTGCGATCTACATCTA
>CAZVNC010000619.1:0-1845 GCA_964628305.1 uncultured Ideonella sp. | reverse complement strand
TCGCAGAAGCCCGCCGAAGTCCGGATGGGCAACGGCAAAGGCAACCCGGAGTACTACGTCGCGGAAATCCAGCCCGGCAAGGTGCTCTACGAGATCAATGGCGTTCCGGAAGCCCTCGCCCGCGAGGCCTTCCTGCTCGCCTCGGCCAAGCTTCCGCTGCGCACGACCTTCGTCGCGCGCCAGGTCGGCTCCTGAGCCGCGAACGCAAGAGAGACATCCATGAAAGCATCTGAACTGCGCGGCAAGGACGTTACCGGGCTGCAAAAGGAAGTGTCCGAATTGCTCAAGGCCCACTTCGGCCTGCGCATGCAACGGGCCACCCAGCAACTGAACAACCACGCCGCGCTCGGCAAGACGCGGCGCGACATTGCACGTGCCAAGACGGTGCTGGCAGAGAAGAAGAGGGCCGCCAAATGAGCGACGCAACGCAGGCCGCGGCGCCGGTGAAGAACACCCGCACGCTCGTCGGCAAGGTGGTCAGCGACAAGCGCGCGAAGACGATCACGGTGCTGATCGAGCGCCGCACCAAGCACGAGCTCTACGGCAAGATCGTCGCCCGCACGAGCAAGTACCACGCGCACGACGAGAACAACGAGTGCAAGTCGGGCGACGTGGTCGAGATCTCCGAGTGCCGTCCGATCTCGAAGACCAAGGCCTGGGTTGTCACCCGCCTGATCCAGAAGGCGCCGGTGGTCTGACATCCCTACCTCTCGCGAGCCTCCCCGAACAGGGTCAATCGCGAGCCAGCCGACACGACGGTCGGATCGCTGACATAGTGGGCGACCGGCCGTTGCCCGTTTCCACGCGACACGGCGGCATCTTCTCGATACCACCCCAGGAGCATTCCTCATGATCAAGATCGGCGACAAGCTGCCTGCCGGCAGCCTGCAGGAATTCATTGAAGTCGAAGGCGAGGGCTGTTCGATCGGGCCCAACAGCTTCGACATCGAAAAGGCCACGGCGGGCAAGAAGATCGCCATCTTCGGGCTGCCGGGCGCGTATACGCCGACCTGTTCGGCAAAGCATCTGCCGGGCTACGTGCAGGCAGCATCGCAACTCAAGGCCGCCGGGATCGACGAGATCTGGTGCGTTGCCGTCAACGACGCGTTCGTGATGGGCGCCTGGGGGCGCGATCAGAAGACGCAGGGCGCGGTACGCATGATGGCCGACGGCAGCGCCGACTTTGCGCGCGCGACCGGCCTCACGCTCGACCTCACCTCCAAGGGCATGGGCGTCAGGGCGCAGCGCTACTCGATGCTGGTCGACAACGGCGTCGTGAAGACGCTCAACATCGAGGCGCCCGGCAAGTTCGAGGTGAGCGACGCAGCGACGATGCTGGCGCAAGCCAGAACCTGACGCAGTGGCGCGACACATGCAGCGCCGCAGTGCGCTGCCCGCAACAGGCGAAGCACGCTGTTTGACGCTGCGGCATCTTTCGTGACATAATTTAAAGCTTCGCCGAAGAATCGCCCCCTTATCACGAGGGGATTCGAGACAACGGCTCCGCCCATACCGCCAGGACAGCCCGCTCGGGATGCCTTGGTGACGGGCCCAAGACTGACCAACGCGCCGCGGTGACCGTCATCGCAGGCGCGATGGGACAAGTTGGGGACTGAACATGATTCAAATGCAATCGCGGCTCGACGTCGCGGACAACACTGGCGCGAAATCCGTCATGTGCATCAAGGTGCTGGGTGGCTCCAAGCGGCGCTACGCAGCCATCGGCGACGTGATCAAGGTCTCGATCAAGGAAGCCGCGCCGCGCGGGCGGGTGAAGAAGGGCGAGATCTACAGCGCCGTCGTCGTGCGCACCGCCAAGGGCGTGCGCCGTCCCGACGGCTCGCT
>CAZVNC010000618.1:0-1852 GCA_964628305.1 uncultured Ideonella sp. | reverse complement strand
GGCACGCGGCTGTCGGCGCAGCCGATCCACAGGTACTGCGGCGCCTGCTGCGCGAGCAGCCGCGTGAAGAAGCCCGGATCGCGCGCCTGCGTCTGCGAGGCCCAGCGGCGGTTGCCTTCGAGAAGTTCCTTCAGTTGGTGCGACATGATGCTGCGGTGCGGCAATAGGCCCACAGTGTACGCAACGCGCCGCCCAGCTCGGCGGCCTCAGTTCGTCGCAGTGGTCTGTTCGAGCGCGCGCGCCGCGACCGCGTGCGGCGCGGGCTCGCCGGCGCGTCGGACCATCGCGGCCCCCGCCTTGCGATCGGTGACGGCCTCGGTCATCGCGCCGTCGTCGAAGCGGATCACAACGCCCTCCGGCGCACCGAACACCGGCAGCGCGGGCGCGGCGGCGAGCATGGGCTGACGCCACGGCTCGCTGTCGAGGTGCGGGCAGAAGGTGCCCGGCAGCCAGCCCAGCCCGGGGTGGATGCCTCCGCCGGGCACGCTGTCGGTGACGTAGTGCTCGAACCAGCAGTTGGCGCCGGCACTGATGCCGGCGAGCACGGTGCCGCCCTCCCAGGCCTCGCGCAGCGCGCGGTCGAAGCCGAACTCGCGCCAGACGGCGAGCATCGCGACGGTGTTGCCGCCGCCGACGAACACGAGGTCGGCGGCATGCGCCTCGGCCGCGTAGTCGCGCGCCATCTCGTACGGGAAGAACGGCAGCGAGGCGACGTCGCAGCCCAGCCGCGTGAACGTCTTGTAGGCCTTGAGCTGGCTGACGACGCCGTCGCCGCCCGCGGTGCCGAGGAACAGGACGCGCGGCCGCGCGCGGCGTTCCTCGGGCACGAGCGAGAGGATCCAGCGTTCCTGGAGGAGACGCAGATCATCCATCAGGAAACCGCCGCCGCCTATGCAGGCAATCGTTGCCGTCACGCGCACTCCTGCGCCGAATCGGTGCTGGCGTCGTGCATCACATCGTCTCCGCGAACAACTCCCGGCCGATCAGCATGCGCCGGATCTCCGAAGTACCGGCACCGATTTCGTACAGCTTGGCGTCGCGCCAGAGGCGGCCGAGCGGGTATTCGTTGATGTAGCCGTTGCCGCCGAAGATCTGCACGCCTTCGCCGGCCATCCAGGTTGCCTTCTCGGCGCACCACAGGATGACGCTCGCGCAATCCTTGCGCACCCGGCGCACGTGTTCGGCGCCGAGCAGGTCGAGGTTCTTGCCCACCGTATAGCAAAACGCCCGCCCCGCCTGAAGCACGGTGTACATGTCGGCGACCTTGCCCTGGATGAGCTGGAACTCGCCGATGCTCTGGCCGAACTGCTTGCGGTCATGGGTGTAGGGCACGACAGCGTCCAGCACCGCCTGCATGATGCCGATCGGCCCGGCGGCGAGCACCGCACGCTCGTAGTCGAGCCCGCTCATCAGCACCTTGGCGCCGCCGCCGACGCTGCCGAGCACACTCTCGGCCGGCACCTCGACGTTGTCGAACACCATCTCGCCGGTGTGGCTGCCACGCATGCCGAGCTTGTCGAGCTTTTGCGCGGTCGAAAAGCCCTTCATACCCTTCTCGACGATGAAGGCGGTGACGCCGCGCGCGCCCATCTGCGGGTCGGTCTTCGCGTAGACGACCATTGTGTCGGCGTCGGGGCCGTTCGTGATCCACATCTTCGTGCCGTTGAGCAGATAGTGGCCGCCCTTGTCCTCGGCCTTGAGCTTCATCGAGATCACGTCGGATCCCGCGCCCGGCTCGCTCATCGCCAGCGCGCCGACGTGTTCGCCGCTGATCAACTTCGGCAGGTACTTCTGCTTCTGCGCCTCGTTGCCGTTGCGCTTGATCTGGTTCACGCACAGGTTGCTGTGCGCA
>CAZVNC010000617.1:0-1854 GCA_964628305.1 uncultured Ideonella sp. | reverse complement strand
GTGCAGACGCGCGGCAACCCCGACTGCCACGTCATCCTGCGCGGCGGCAAGGCGCCGAACTACGACGCCGCGCACGTCGCCGCGGCGTGCAAGGAGATCGAGGCGGCGAAGCTCGACTGCACGCTGATGGTCGATTGCAGCCACGCCAACAGCGCCAAGAACCACGCGCGGCAGGTCGATGTCGCGCGCGACGTGGGCGATCAATTGCGCGCCGGCGGGCGCTGCATCTTCGGCGTGATGGTCGAGAGCCATCTGCAGGCCGGCGCGCAGAAGTTCAGCGCCGGCAAGGACGATCCGGCCCGGCTCGTCTACGGCCAGAGCATCACCGACGCCTGCCTCGGCTGGGACGATTCGGTCGCGGTGCTCGCTCAGTTGTCGGATGCGGTTGCCGCACGGCGCGGCACTGCGCTTTCGCCCACCGGACGCCAGGCGGCCTGAGCCAGATCGGCTACTTCGTCGCGTCGCGCGCGAGCTTCTCGCTCTGCCAGTAGACGTCGTCGCCGGCGAGGCCGTCGAGATTGGCGCGATTGAGGACGCGCGCGAGCACGAACAGCAGATCGCTGAGCCGGTTCAGGTACTTGCGCGGCGCGGGGCGAAGCGCCTCGGCGCGGCCGAGCGCGACGACGGCCCGCTCGGCGCGCCGCGCGATGGTGCGCGCAACATGCGCCAGCGCCGCGCTGCGCGTGCCGGCCGGCAGGATGAACTCCTTCAGCCGCGGCAGGCTCGCGTTGTAGTGCTTCAGCGCCTCGTCGAGCCGCGCCAGCGCGTCGTCCTTCAGCAGCTCGAAGCCGGGAATCGACAGCTCGCCGCCGAGGTTGAAGAGCTCGTCCTGGATGACCATGAGCAGCGCGCGCACTTCGTCCGGCAAAGGCTCCGCGCGCAGCACGCCGAGCATCGAATTGAGCTCGTCTACGTCGCCCAGCGCGGCAATCCGCAGCGAATCCTTGGCAACGCGCGTGCCGTCACCCAGGCCCGTCGTGCCGTCGTCGCCGGTGCGCGTCGCTACCGCCGAAATCCGGTTTCCCATCTCCCGCTCCTCGGTCACACCTTGGCCAGCGCCTGGTCGAGGTCGGCGATCAGGTCGTCCACATGCTCGATGCCGATCGACAGCCGCACCATGTCGACGCTCACGCCGGCCCGGGCCATCTCGTCTGGGGCGAGCTGGCGGTGCGTCGTCGACGCCGGATGGCAGGCGAGCGACTTGGCGTCACCGATGTTGACGAGGCGGGTGAAGAGTTTCAGCGCGTCCTGGAATCGCGTCCCTCCCGCCAGACCGTCCTGGACGCCGAAACTGATGATGCCCGATGCCCGGCCGCCCATGTATTTGCGCACCAGCGCATGGTCGGCATGATCGGGCAGCCCGGCGTATTTGACCCAGCCGACCTTCGGATGCGCCTTCAGGCGCTTGGCGATCGCGACCGCGTTGTCGCAGATGCGCTCCATGCGCAGCGCGAGCGTCTCGATCCCCTGCAGGATCAGGAAGGCATTCATCGGCGCGAGCGCCGCGCCGGTGTTGCGCAGCGGCACGACGCGCGCGCGGCCGATGTAGGCCGCGGCGCCGAGCGCCTCGGTGTAGACGACGCCGTGATACGAGACGTCGGGCTCGTTCAGGCGCTTGAAGCGCTGCTTGTATTGCGCCCACGGGAACTTGCCCGAATCGACGATCGCGCCGCCGAGGCTGTTGCCGTGGCCGCCGAGGTACTTGGTGAGGGCGTGGACGACGATGTCGGCGCCGTGCTCGAACGGCCGGCACAGGTAGGGGCTGGGCACGGTGTTGTCGACGATCAGCGGGATGCCGTGGCGGTGCGCGATCTCGGCCAGCCGCGCGAAGTCGGTGACGTTGCCGAGCGGGTT